>JAWXBU010000246.1:0-16441 GCA_034440255.1 Planctomycetota bacterium
CGGCGCGCGCCGCGCCCAAGTTGCCGACGCTCACGCTGGTGAACTCGTCGATCAGTTCGCGCAGAGCCGCTTCGGCGTCGCGCACGTGGCGCACCGCGTCGCCGCCGTAGTGGAAACCGCCGACGTCCTCGCCGTCGATCGCCATGCCGAACACGCTGAACGACAGTTGCGCATCGCTCTCCGACGCGCGCACGCCGCCCGAAGTACGAATCGCATGGCTGACGCGCGTCACCTCGCACGACGCGTTGTCGATCGAGATGCGCGGATCGCGCGCACGCACGCGCGACATCATGTCGGCGCCCATGTCGACGATCTGATCGACGCTCAGCGCATGAATCGAAACTTGTGCGAGGGGAGCGCGCTTCTCGCGTCCGCGCGGCGTCGGCAGCACGTTCGCGACGTGCGGCGGCGCCGAGGCCGACAGCGCCAACGCGTCACGCGCGGTCGCAACGAGCGAGTCGGAATCGCCTTGGTTCGTCGATGCGAAGCCGAGCTTTTTGCCGCGAAAGACGCGCAAACCCGTCGTCGCGCCGTCGTCGACTTGCGTGAGCTTCAAGTCGCCCTTCTCGAAACGCACCGCGATCGTCTCGGCGCGCGTGCCGTAGGCTTCGGCCTCGTCGGCGCCATTTTTCAAGGCGTTCTCGACGAGCTGATCGCAGCGCTCGAGCACGCGCGCTTCTTCGCCGGCCGGATCGAACGTGGCGGTCTCTTCCGAACGGATCGTGGTGTTCACGAGCGACCTCCGAGCACGACTTCGCACGAGATCCAGGGGCCGCCAGCGTCGACCTTCGCGGGTTGACCTTTGCCGCAGTGGCCCGAACCCAGATCCCACTGGAATTCGCGTCCGACGCGATCGACGGAGCGCAACACGTCGAACGCCGAGCCTGAAATGTTCACGCCGCGCAGCAGCGCGCCCTTCTTGCCGTTCTGGATGCGGTATGCCTCGCGCGTGCCGAACATGAACTCGCCGTTGGAGTCGGCTTGACCGTTCGCGGCGCCTTCCAGCACGTAACCGTCTTCGATCGACGCGATCATCTCCTCGATATCGCTGTCGCCCGGCGCGATGTAGGTGTTGCGCATGCGGATCAGAGGTTCGTTGTCGAACTCGAACGCGCGCGCATTGCCGGTCGGCGCGACGCCGTCGCGCGCGGCGCTTTCGCGGTCGTGCAAGTACGAGCGCAGGATGCCGTTCTCGATGATCGTCGTGCGCCCGGCGAGCACACCTTCGTCGTCGACGCGCAACGTTCCGCCGGCGCCGTCGGCGTACTCCGACGCTCCCGAATCGCACAAGGTCACCAGCTCCGAACCGACGCGTTGGCCCAGTTTTCCAGCGGCGACCGAGCCAGCGGCGACGAAGTCGGCTTCGACGGTGTGCCCGATCGCTTCGTGCGTGAGCAAGCCGACGAGAGCGGGGGACAGGATCACTTTCGCGCGTCCGCCATCGCAGTACGGCGCTGACAGCAAGTCGACGGCGCGTTGTGCAGCGCGCTCGGACAATTGCTCCGCGGACGCAGCACGGAACAAGCATTCCCATCCTCCGGTTGCGCCGCTCGACTCGTAACCGCGTTGGATTTCGCCCGACTTCGATGCGACGGCCGAGACGCGGAACTCCGGTCGAATCAAACGCGTCCACGCTTTCGCACCGTCGCTCGTGACGATGCCTTTCTCTTCGTACACCTCGCTGTACGCGCACGAGGCGCTCTGGATCGTGGCGCTCCTCGCGCGCGTCTCGCTCTCGATGCGCATCACGAGATCGATCGTGCCTTCGATCGGACGCGCGAGCAGTTCGTCGACACCGCTCGATTCGAAACGGCCGCGCGCGAGCTCGACTCGAGGCAGCGGCGCGCAGCGTTCCGAACGCGCACGCGCCGAAGCTTTGGCCGCGGCGCGTGCATTGCGAATAGCGCGCTCGATGTAGAGCGCTTCGACACGATCGGTGCTGGCAAAGCCCCATGTGCCGTCCTCGAGCACGCGCACGCCGACACCGGAGTGTTCGGTGACTTGCGCCGTGTCGACGCGCCCCTTCTCGACGACGACCGCGCGCGTCTTCTTCTTGTGGTAGCGCAGCTCGACGAAACCGCCAGCGTTCTTCGCCAAGACTTCGGCGAGCAGGTCGGTCGGATCTGAGTGGACGGCGGTGTGCGTTCGAATCATGTCTGAGGCTCCAATCGTGCAGCATCGGACGTTTTCGAGCGCGACTCAAGCAGCCCCTGAGCTATCCTCGTCGCCCCGCCATGTCCGAGAAGCCTCAAGAAGTGCGCGGAATCGCCGCGAACAAGCGCGCGCGCTTCGAATATCAGATCCTGGAGGAAATCGAGTGCGGCATCGCGCTGACCGGCACCGAGGTCAAAGTGCTGCGCTCAGGCCGCTGTTCCCTCCAAGAAGCGTGGGGCCAAGTGCGCAGCGCCGGGGCCAAGAAAAACAGAGCCGAGCTCTACCTGGTCGGCGCGAACATCCCCGAGTACGCGCAAGGCAACGTCCACAACCACAAGCCCGATCGCGATCGCAAACTGCTGGCGAAACGGCGCGAAATCGACTCGTTGCACGCGTCGGTGAAGCAGAAGGGCGTCACGCTCGTGCCGCTCGCGATTTACTTCAAGGGCTCGCGTGTGAAGGTGCAACTCGGGCTCGCGAAGGGCAAGAAGCTCTACGACAAGCGCGCCGACAAGAAGGAGAAAGACGACAAGCGCGAGATCGATCGCGCGATGTCGAAGTCGCGGCGCGGGTGAGTGCCAGGCGCAACTCGTGGATGTGTTCCGTGAGCGCGCGTGCTACACTTCGCGCTCACAAAGGGGGCGCACTGGTTTCGACTGGTTTCGTTCGAGCCTTTGGTTGCGTGTCGGGCATCTCGAGTCAGCCCGTAAAATCCTCTCGGGACGGCATTACATGCCAACAATTTGTCTCTCGCAGCCTGATTCAGTTCAGTCTGCCGTTTCCGAGGGGAGTGCCTGCGGCCCTTCGGAAACGCCACTAGCGGGCTGGCCGGCGAGTCGTGCATCAGGGCAGACCGGTGAGAAACTTCTGAAGCTGGTTTTCGAGAGGCTCGTCCACGAACGGCTCGAAGACGAGATCCAACCGTGGAACACACACGTAGAGGCCTTGGCAATGAAGATTCTGGGACGCGGGTTCGATTCCCGCCGCCTCCACCAACTCACACGTAGGGCTCGGCTCTGCGCTGGTTCTCGATTCTCCTGCTCGTCTCGCGGTTGATCACAGCGCACACGCGACCTACGAGCCGCGCGCCTCGAGGCGCGAGCGTGGCTCGTCGCAGAGGTGCGATGAAATCAGAGCCCCTCGTCACTTTGACGCCGTCCGGCTTGTTCTGCGCAGCCGGCGGCTTCCACATCGATCCATGGCGACCCGTGGAGCGCGCGATCATCACGCACGCGCATGCGGATCACGCTCGCACCGGTTCTGCGAACTACCTGGCGGCCGATCGCTGCGAGAACGTCCTGCGCACGCGTTTGGGCGAGATCCGTTTGCAGACTTTGCCGTACGGCGAGGAGATCGGCCTGGGGAGCACGCGCATCTCGTTGCACCCGGCGGGTCATGTGCTCGGCTCGGCGCAAGTGCGCATCGAGGCCCGCGGTGAAGTGTGGGTCGTCTCGGGTGACTACAAAGTCGCTCCCGATCCGACGTGCGAGGCCTTCGAAGCGGTCCACTGCGAGACCTTCGTCACCGAGTCCACCTTCGGACTGCCTATCTACCGCTGGAAGGAGCCGCGCGAGATCGCCTCCGACATCGACGCTTGGTGGGGCGAGAACGCGGAGCGCGGGCGGACCAGCGTCCTCTTCGGATACGCGTTCGGCAAAGCGCAGCGCATCCTCGCGCACGTGAACGCTGCGATCGGTCCGATCTTCTGTCACGGTGCTGTCGAGTCGCTCAACTCAGCGTACCGCGCCAGCGGCGTGGCACTCCCGCCCACGAAAAGTGCAGCCGAGGCCACGCCGGTCGAACTGGCGCGCGCGCTGATCGTTGCGCCGCCGGCTGCGCAATCGACGCCGTGGATGCGTCGTTTCGGCGACTACTCGGACGCGTTCGCATCGGGGTGGATGCACTTGCGCGGCACGCGTCGGCGGCGCGGGGTCGATCGCGGCATCGTCCTTTCCGATCATGCCGATTGGCCGGGATTGATCGGTGCGATCACGGCGACGGGTGCGTCTTCGGTGTACGTGACGCATGGGTATGCGGCACCGCTCGCGCGTTACTTGAGTGAGCGCGGACTCGAGACGCACACGTTCGAAACCGAATTCGAGGGCGAGAGCGGTGGCGACGTCAGCGGCGTCGTCACCGATCTCGTGGATGTCGGCACTGTCGGTGTCGCGACCCCGTCTTGAGACGCATCCGATGAAAGCGTTCTCTGCGCTCTATGGTCGCCTCGACGCGACGACCTCGACGAAGGCGAAGACCGCCGCGTTGGCCGAGTACTTTGCGGCTGCATCTCCGCGCGACGCAGCATGGGCCGTATGGTTTCTCGCCGGCAATCGACCCCAGCGCTTGTTGCCCGCGCGCGCGCTCGGCGAGTTGGCGTGCGCCGAGGCGGACATCCCGCCGTGGCTCTTCGAGGAATGCTACGCGGCCGTCGGCGATCTAGCTGAAACGGTCGCCCTGCTTTTACCCGGACCCGGCGGCGAGAGCACACTCGGCCTCGGCGATTGGATCGAACAGCGCTTGCTCTCCATGCGCGGTCAGGATCGCGAGGTACAGAAGCGAGCCATCCAAGCCGCGTGGCGTGAGCTCGATCCGACCGGCAGGTTCGTGTGGAACAAGCTCATCACCGGGCAGTTTCGCGTCGGCGTTTCGAAGTTGTTGGTACTGCGAGCACTCGCCTCCATCTCGGGGCTCACCGTGAAAACGCTCTCAGAACGCTTCGTCGGAACATTCGAGCCGACAGCCGCGCACTACGAGGTGTTGATCGGTGAGGCCTCGCAACCGAGCGCGGGTCACCCGTATCCGTTCTTCCTCGCGCACGCTCTGCACGCAGAACACACGGACTTCGAAATCTCACTCGGACCCATCGACGACTGGCTCGTCGAGTGGAAATGGGATGGCATCCGCGCGCAACTCGTGCGCCGCAACGGTGAAACTTGGCTGTGGTCGCGCGGCGAAGAACTGATCACCGAACGCTTCCCCGAGATCGTCGCCGCTGCGCGCGAACTGCCCGATGGAACTGTTCTCGACGGCGAGCTCATGGCGTTCGAGAATGATGCGCCGCTCCCGTTCGCGCGATTGCAGCAGCGCATCGGTCGCAAGAAATTGACGCCGAAAGTGCTCGCTTCCGCGCCTGCGACGCTTGCGTGTTTCGACTTGCTCGAAGACGGAGGCGTCGATCTGCGCGAGCGCGCGCTCCATCAACGCCGAGCTTTGCTCGAAACACGCGTGGGCCGAGGCCGTGCGAATATCCGCGTTTCGGAGCGACTCACCGCGGCGAGTTGGAGCGCTCTCGCCTCCGTGCGCTCCGAAGCCCGCGCGCGCAGCGTCGAAGGCGTGATGCTGAAACGCCTCGATTCGGCGTACGGAATCGGACGCACCCGCGGTCCGTGGTGGAAGTGGAAGATCGATCCGATGAGCGTCGACGCCGTGCTCGTGTACGCGGCCCGCGGGCACGGTCGTCGCGCGAGTCTCTACACCGACTACACGTTCGCAGTCTGGGACCAAGGCGCACTCGTGCCGTTCGCGAAGGCGTACTCGGGGCTCTCCGACGAAGAGATTCGCGGCGTGGACGACTTCATCAAGAAGAACACGAGTGAGAAGTTCGGTCCCGTGCGCAGCGTGAAACCGGCGATCGTTTGCGAGATCGGTTTCGAGGGCATCCGAGCCTCGAAGCGCCACAAGTCGGGCGTCGCGGTTCGCTTCCCGCGCATCTTGAAATTGCGCACGGACAAAGCGCCTGCCGACGCGGACGACTTGAGCGCGTTGAAGGCTCTGCTCGTTGGGTGAGCCCTCCGAAAACGGCGCGAGCGAGCGACGTCGAGATCCGACCGGCAACCTCGGTCGCGAGATCCGTCGCTTGCGAGCGCGCGACGCAGGCGCAGCACCTCCCGTGCGGCGACCGCAGCGTCGCGCGCGTGCCGCTGCGCCGACGCACGTGCATCCGCTCGCTTGGATGCGCGAGCGCGGGTTCGAAGCGGCGTCGTTCCAACGCGAAGTGTGGAACGCCGTCGCGCGCGGAGAGAGCGGCTTGCTGCACGCCGGCACCGGTTCGGGAAAGACCTACGCCGTCTGGCTTGGCGTGCTCGAAGCCTTCGCTCCGATCGCGAAATCGCGCGGATTGCGCGTCTTGTGGGTGACGCCGATGCGTGCTCTCGCGGCGGACACACTGCGCACTTTGGCCTGCGCCACAGAAGAGCTGTGTCCGGCGTGGGAAGTGGGCGCACGCACCGGCGACACCACTTCCACCGAGCGCGCGCGACAGTCGAAGCACTTGCCCGAAGTGCTGGTGACGACGCCCGAAAGTCTCACACTGCTGCTCGCGCGCGATGATTCACGCGCCCTGTTTTTCGCACTCGACGCGGTGATCGTCGACGAATGGCACGAGCTCCTTTCGAACAAGCGCGGCGTGCAGACGCAGCTCGCACTCGCACGTCTGCGGCGCTTCAGCCCGCGCGTGCTCACGTGGGGGTTGTCGGCGACGCTCGGCGACGTCGAACTCGCGCGCGATGCGTTGCTCGGCGTGGGCGAGCGCGGAACGATCGTCACGGACGCGACGCCGAAACCCATGCGGATCGACACGCTCGTCCCCGAGAAGATCGAACGCTTTCCCTGGGGCGGACATCTCGGCTTGCGGCAACTCGCGGGTGTGGTCCGCGAGATCGAAGCGGCGTCGACGACGCTCGTCTTCTGCAATGTGCGTTCGGCGGCGGAACTCTGGTATCGAGCGCTCCTCGCCGAGCGTCCCGAGTGGGCCGGAAGGATCGCGTTGCACCACGGATCGATGCACCAAAGCGAGCGCGATTTCGTCGAGCGTTCGCTGAAGGAAGGCTCCTTGCGCGCCGTCGTGTGCACGTCGAGCCTCGATCTAGGCGTCGATTTCCTGCCGGTCGAACGTGTCCTGCAGATCGGCAGTCCGAAAGGCGTCGCGCGTCTCTTGCAGCGCGCCGGACGCTCAGGACACGCGCCGGGCCGGGTCTCGCGCGCCACCCTCGTTCCGACGAATGCGCTCGAGATCGTCGAGGCTGCTGCTGTGAGACGCGGTGTCGCGGCCGGCCGTGTCGAATCGAGCCGCGTCCCGAAGAAACCGTTCGACGTTCTCGTGCAACACGTCGTGACGTGCGCGCTCGGCGGTGGATTTCGCGTCGACGAACTCTTCGACGAAGTGCGCACCACGCACGCGTATCGTGATCTGTCGCGGCCGGAATTCGACTGGGTCGTGGCTTTCGCGACGAACGGGGGGAACTCGCTGGAAGCCTATCCCGAGCATCACCGGTTGATCAGAGACGAGGAAATGATGTTGCGCGTGGCCACACCCGCTCTCGCCCGGCGTCATCGCATGTCGATCGGCACCATCGTCGCCGATGCGATGATCCGCGTGCAGATGTTGCGCGGCAGACGTCTCGGATCCATCGAGGAAGCGTTCGTCTCCATGTTGCGTCAGGGCGACACCTTCTTGTTCAGCGGCCGCGAACTCGAGCTGGTCCGCATTCACGAAATGACGGCTTGGGTGCGCGCGGCGAAAAAGGGCGCCCCGGCGGTGCCGCGTTGGAACGGCAGTCGCATGGCGTTCAGCGAAGACCTCGCGGAGTGCATGTTCGACGTGCTCGGCGATGCTGGCCGCGGGTTGTTCGTCGAGCCCGAGATGCAGGCCGTTCGTCCACTGCTCGAGTTGCAGCAGCGCTGGTCCGCTCTGCCCACCGCGCGCTCCCTCGTTCTGGAACAAATCCGCACGCGCGAGGGGCATCACCTCTTCTGTTATCCGTTCGCCGGTCGCATCGCGCACATCGGGTTGTCCGCCCTCTTCGCGCACCGCGTGACGCGCGGAGTGCCCGGCACGTTCAGCATCTCCGTGAACGACTACGGCTTCGAATTGCTCTCCGCTGAGCCCGTGGATTGGAAAGCGCGGGTCGAGCAGGGACTCTTCGCGACGGAGAACTTGTTCGAGGACGTGATCGCGAGTTTGAAAGGCGCGCAGCTCGCGCTGAGACGCTTTCGCGAGATCGCGCGCATTGCAGGTCTCGTCTTCTCGGGCTTTCCAGGGCAACCGAAGAGTGCGCGCCAACTGCAAGCCTCTTCGAGCCTGTTCTTCGAAGTGTTCCAGAAATACGACCCCAGCAATCTCTTGCTGTCGCAGGCCGAGCGCGAGTCGCTGGACCAAGAACTCGAAATCGGGCGACTCGGTGCGATTCTCGATCGCATGCGCGTCCAGACGCTCGTGATGTGCACACCTCCGCGTCCGACACCGTTCGCCTTTCCGCTGCTCGTCGGTCGCTTGCGTGAGCGCTTTTCGAACGAGGAAGTGTCGCAGCGCGTACAGCGCATGTTGCTCGATCTGGAACGCGTCGCGGCGAGCGAAGAGGGGGTTCGAGTTTCATGAACGAGATCGCGGTCGAGCTCTCCGGCGAAGAGGTGCTCCTCTCATCCGATCGAGCGCTCTACTGGCCGCGCGAGCGCAAACTGTTCGTCGCGGATGCGCACTTCGGCAAAGCGGCGGCTTTCCGCGCACGCGGCGTACCCGTCCCGCACGGTACGACGGAAGACAACTTCGCCCGGCTCGATACGCTGCTGGTGCGCTTCACACCGAGAGCTCTCGTCTTCCTCGGCGATTTCTTGCACGCGCGCGAGTCGCGCGGCGAGAGGATGACGGCGGCGCTCTCCGCGTGGCGCGCTCGGCACCCGCTCCTCGACGTGCTCCTGATCCGCGGCAACCACGACGCGCGCGCCGGTGATCCGCCAGCGGAACTGCGGTTCGTCACGTTGAATGCCCCGCACGTCGAAGGACCCTTCGAGTACTGCCATCACTCCGGCGAGCGTGAGCGCGGCTACGGTATCGTCGGCCATCTGCACCCGTCGTTCGTGTTGCAGGGTCGCGCTCGACAATCCGTCCGATTGCCCTGTTTTTGGATGAGAAAGACGCACGTCGTGTTGCCCGCGTTCGGTGCTTTCACCGGTACGATGGCCATCGAACGTGAGTCGGGTGATCGCGTTTTCCTCGCGGCACGCGAGCGCATCTTCGAGGCGTGAGCGCGCCGCGACCTTCCCTACGGATTCCATTGAACCTCACTTCCTCGCACCCGTTCTGGTCGGTCAAGAACGGCATCCCGGCTAACTTTCCATCGCTGCAGCGCGACCTCTCCTGCGACGTCGTCGTCATCGGAGGGGGGATCACGGGCGCACTCGCCGCCATCCACTTGGTCGAGGCCGGTGCCAAGACCGTCGTGATCGACAAGCGCGACATCGGGACGGGCAGCACCAGCGCGAGCACCGGACTCTTGCAGTACGAGATCGACGTTCCGCTGCGCGAGTTGCGTGAGAAGATCGGGCCGCAGCAGGCCGAGCGCAGTTACCGCCTGTGCCGCAACGCGATCGGCAAACTCGGGCGTTTGACGAAGCGCTTGAAAATCCAGTGTGCATTCGAATCGAAGCCCAGTTTGTACGCGGCGCGCCACTGGAACGAAGTCGCGGACTTCCGCGAAGAATACCAACTGCGCAAGCGGCTCGGGTTCGAACTCCAGTACCTCGATGCGGACGAAGTGCGAGCTCTCTTTCCGTTTTCGCGACCGGCTGCGCTGTTCTCGGAAGATGGCGCGAGCGTAGATCCACACCGCCTCACGCACGGTTTGTTGCAGGCGGGGATCGGACTCGGACTCGAGGTATACGACCGCACGGAGATGGCGCGCTACGAAGAGCGGCCGCGCGGTGTGCGCATTCAAACGGCTCAGGGGTGCACGATCACCGCCCGTCGCGCGGTGATCGCGGCGGGCTTCGAAGCGAAAGCGCTCTTGGGTATCGAGGCGGGTAGTTTCCTCTCCACGTACGCGCTCGTCAGCGAACCGCTGCCCTCGAAAACCCTGTGGCATCGGAACAGTCTGATCTGGGAGAGCGGCACGCCGTACCTGTACCTGCGCACGACGAGCGAGGGGCGCATCATCGTCGGGGGAGAGGACGAACCGTTCGACAATGCGAAGCGCCGCGACGCTTTGATCGCGGCCAAATGCCGCACATTGCACGGCAAGTTCGCGCGCCTTTTTCCCGAGCTCGAACTGGAAGTCGCGTACGGCTGGGCGGGCACGTTCGGAGCGACCAAGGACGGGATCGCGTACATCGGAGTGCATCCGCGCTTTCCTCACGCGAGCTTCGCGCTCGGCTACGGAGGCAACGGCATCACGTTCAGCCTGATCGCGGCGGAGATCATCCGCGACGCGTGGATCGGGCGCCAGAATCGCGATGCGGAGTTGTTTCGCTTCGGGCGCTGAAGGAGTTACGGGAGCGTCGTCGTCGCGCAGGTGCACCCCTCTGTATGCAACGGTCCGTTGTAGAAACTACGCAGCCGTCGATCAGCCCTCGTCCCAAGAAGTCGCCGCTCGCGGCCGCGCGGGGTCCCGAGTTGCGGCACTGGAGTTGCCCTGCTCGAACGCATTGGGATGATCGCTTGATTCGCACATCGAAACTCAAACGACTGCCCAAGCACGTCGGGCTGATTCCAGACGGGAACCGTCGCTGGGCCGAGGTGCGAGGTCAGGGCAAACACGCGGGCTACGACGCTGGAGTCGAACCCGGCATCCAACTTTTGGAGTTGTGCCGGGATTTGGGTGTGCGTGAAGTCTCCATCTACGGGTTCACGAAGGAGAATGTGCGCCGCCCGGCGATCCAGGTCGCGGCCTTTCGCCAAGCCTGCGTCGCGTTTGCTCAGGCGAGCGTTCGAAGCGGTCATGCCCTGCGTGTGATCGGCGACATGCATTCGCGCGTCTTCCCTGCCGAGTTGAAGGCGTACGCACATCGCACGAGCGGTGACCTGCGCGTGAACTTGCTCGTCAACTACGGGTGGCAGTGGGATCTTCGCAACGGCTCGAGCAGCGCGGCGCCCGTAGGCGCGAGAGTGCTGCCTGCGCGATTCCACTTCGCCTCGGAAGACGTGCCCAAATTGGATCTCATCGTTCGCTGGGGCGGTCGACGCCGCCTGTCCGGATTCCTGCCGATTCAGAGCGCGTATGCCGACATCTACACGCTGGACACGCTCTGGCCGGACATGTCTCCCGGCGAACTCGTCGAGGCCCTGCACTGGCACGAGCACCAAGACGTGACGATGGGCGGATGAGCTAGTGGGCCGTAACGGCTGATTCGCTAGCAGGATTCGTCCTCATTCGTTGTCCGGCAAGAAGCGACGACGACCGCCTATCCCTAATCGATACGCCGAGGAGAAGCGCCGCCGCTCGGCGACGAAGGAGGGCGGAGCCTGCTAGCGAATCAGCCCTTTCGGTCCACTAGGGCTGATAGGGAGCACCGAGTGGGAAGTACGCCAAAGGGTCCTGTCGAATCGAGCACGACGTCGCCAACGTTTCGGATGCAGAGGCACAAGGACACGCAGACGACGAGTGCCGCAGACGGAATTTCCCGCGCAAGCGAGCCCGTTGCGTGAACAGGAGACGGCGTGCGTTCCGTTCCGGATGAGCAGCGCCGTTCCGCGCCGTCGGACGCTTATGCGTGCGGCTAGGCCGGTCGCGCGCGGACGCCGAAAACGTGAGAACGCGTGACACGGAACGGGTCGCCCAATCGCAAGATGCGTTGGGTTGCTCCGACGTACACGTCGTGCAGCGCGCGCACTTGCAAACTCTCGCCGTCCACTTCGACGATCTCCGCGTACATCTCGTCGTCGAAGTTGGCGATGTCCAGGTACAAGGTGATGCGGTTGCCTGCATCCACGCTCGCTCGCGCAAGTGAGAGGGGATGCTGCTTCGCGTCGACGGCGAAAACCGAACCGGAAACTGCGTAGCGCTTGAATTGCACCGCGTGATGCTAATTCTCGCTCTCGCGCGCGCCGGATTTGGCCCGGAATGTTGGGCAAAATACGTAGAAGTACTTATGCGGCGACAACAGCAGCGCGTTGTGGAGGAGGGGGGCTGAAGAGCACTTCTGGCACGCGCTCTCGTCTCAGCTGGAGCTCGGAACGCTCCACGATCGCTACGACAACACAGGCACGTGAATGACACGTGGCGTGCTCGCTCCGCCGAACTCCGCCGCCCGGATGGCTCGGACGGCCTGCGAGTTCTCGGCGAGCACACGCATTCGCCGGGTGCTTCACGTCCTCAACGCAGCGGAAATCAAGTCGCTGAATGACATGAAGGACTTCGAGAAGCTCTTGCTGAAGTTGCCGATAGGGACCTTCCCAGACAACCACTCGCTGTTCAGGCTCGAGTCGCCCTTGTACTTCCAGAGCGATGACCACGGAATGTCGACTTGCTCCGGGTTCTTCGACTAGTCGAAATTGCCCTGAGTGAGCGGCTTTCCGCTCGATCCTGCCCTGCGCCCCTGCTCTGCCGCGTAAGGGCTGGGATCCTCCACCCCCACACTGCCGCGCGAGCCCGCCAGGAACGCGCGGCAGCTTCGTTTTTTTGCACTCTTGGGCGACGGTTGCCGACGGCTCGGCAAGTTGGATTGTCCCCGGATTGCGCGCGGCAGCATAGGATGGAGCGAGTCATCCCCGCGCATGCGACCTTGCCAGCGCGAGTGTGGATCCGGACACTTCTCACCCTCACCCACCAAACTCTCGAGCGGCACGGCGCCCTCGTTCAGAGGATCCCCAACATGAACAAACTCAGCATCGCAGCAGCATTGATCGCCTGCGTTACCAGCGCGATGGCGCAAGGCACGGACACGTGCACCTCTCCGACCATCGTCGTTGGAACCGGACCGTTCTCGTTCGACAACACGACGGCGACGACGGGTGTCCAGGGTCAGACCGAAGCCTTGTGCACCCAATTCGCCACAACGGTCCTGAAGAAGGACGTGTGGTTCACGTGGAACGCGACGTTCAGTGGCTCGGCGATCGTCACGACGTGCGGAGCCACGACTGTCGACACCAAGGTGGCGGTCTACCCGGGCAGCGCTTGCCCGACCGCCGGCACGGCTCTCGGCTGCAACGACGACGGTTGCTTGATCGCACTCGAATCGCAGACCAACGCCTTCCCCGTGACGCTCGGCCAGAACTACGTCATCCAAGTCGGGGTCTACCCGGGGGGAACCGTTTTGGGTGGCATCGGGACCTTCGACATCCAGAACGTGGTCGTGCCGACGAATGACAACTGCGCCACGCCGCTCGTCGTCGCGACGCAGGGTCAGTACGCGTTCGACACAGGCTACGCGTCGCGCGACCTCGCGGTCGGACAGAGCGAGACCTTGTGCCTCATCAATACCAGCGTGACGCCGATCTACCGCGACTTGTGGTATCGCTACACCGCGTCCACGAACTCGGTGCAAGTCAAGACGTGCGATCTCATCAACGGGAGCTCGCCGTTCACCGACACGCGCATCGCGGTCTATCCCGGTTCGGCGTGTCCGGCAATGGATACATCCCTCAATTGTGAGGACGACAGCTTTCTCTGCGTCGTGCAGGGTCTCACTACCGAAGTCACGTTCGCCGCGACGTGTGGCGCTACGTACATGATCCAAGTCGGCAACTACAACCCGCATGCGATCACGTTCGGGCTGGTCGAATTCGCCGAACTGGGATCTCCCTGCAACACGCCCTCGACGCCGTTCTGCTCCGGTGACGCCGTCGGTACAACCTGTGTCGCTTGCGGCAACAACGGGGTCGCCGGCCACGGCTGTGCGAGTTCGGGCTTCGCGGGCGGAGCGTTGCTCGGCTCGAGCGGAATCGCTTCGCTCAGCGCCGACACGCTCGTGCTGATGGGTTCGGATCTGACCGGTCCGGGTCTCTTCTTCCAGTCCAACGGTCTCGCCGCTTCACCGGTAGGATTCGGCGACGGCATGCTGTGCGCAGCGGTCGGCATCCTGCGCATGGGCGTCGTCTTCCCGGTCGCGGGATCGGCCAGCTACCCGGGTGGTTTGACCCCGAATCCGGTCAGCGTCGCGGGCGGTCCGATCTCGGCCGGCAACACGAAGCACTACCAAGTCTGGTACCGCGACGCAGCCGCCTTCTGCACGGCTTCGACGTTCAACACGTCGAACGGCGTGTCGCTGGTCTGGGCTCCTTAGACACACGCGAACCCGTGAGCTGAACGTCGCACTGGGTGCGCGCTCCGCAGATTCTTCGAGGCCCTGGCCCGGTTCATCCGCGCCAGGGCCTCGACTGCTTTTTCAGGCCCCGCAGTAGTTATGGCACGCCGAACGTGGAGGATCCGATCGCGATCCGTACACTCTCGCGCCGTGTTTTCAGCCGGACGAATCTGGGGGGCGTGTCTGTGCCTCGCGACGGCCGCGTGCCGCATCAGCGAAGCGAAGATCTACAACCTCGCGCAGTTGCACGACGACGAATCGCACCATCGCTACAACGCGGCGCTCGAGAGCGATCTCGAATTCGTGCTGCGTCACAAGGTGCTCGGTGCGTTCAGCTCCACGAACACGGACCTGACCGACAAGAAGGCGAGCGAGGTCGAGGCACCCGCAGACGAATGCCTCGAAAACCTGATCGAGCTCAGCGAGATCGAGACGAACGACCCGGTCGTCCTCGGACGTCAGATCGAATGGTTCGCGCGGCTCGCGGTCGAAGATCCTTGGAGTCTGTCGCGCGAACGCGCGGTCATCGCTCTGCAGGCGGCTGGACAGCGGCTCGCGTCCGGTCTGCCGCGCGGGTTGGGCAGCGATCAGACGCCTGCGACGCCGGACGCCGTCGGCGAAGCGGCGAACGGCGTCGTGAAGGCCATGCGCCTGGTGCTCGACCGCCAGGCGACGCGCGCTGATCTGGAAGCTGCTTGCGAGCGGTTGAAAAAGCTCGATCTCGACATCGGCGGCGCACGTCGCGCGCTGCGCATCACCATCGAGCTCCTCGCGGCCGGTGGATCGCGCGATGCGGACTTGGCGCCGCTCGCGCCCCTCGCGACGCATCTCGAAAAATTGTGCATCGCGCGCGCCCTCGCGCTCGCGATCGACGACAAGGACGCCCGCGTCCAAGCTGCGGCGCTCGCGAGCACGGCGATGATCGGTGGCCAAGCTGCTGTCGACGCCGTGCTCTACGACCGCTTGCAGAAACGCTCCGAACCCGCTGTGACGATCGCGATCGTCGACACGCTCAGGCGTTTGGGCCGCGACGCGCTCGTGGACGGACGCGGCGGCAAGTCGCGCGAGGATTGGTTGCGCGCGATCTACGCGCTCGTCGAAACGAGTCGCGAGAGCGAAGTGCGCGTGCACGCGATGATGGCGCTCGCGAAGCTGTCGGACAGCGGCCTCACGAGCTTGCGCGAGGAGGATTGGCAAGCTTGGTGGTACGCACGGCAAGACGCGCGCGCCACGACCGACGCGGGGGCTGCGCGTTGAGTTCGCCGGCTTCGACCGCAGGGCCGAAGAAGAGCAGTGTCCTCGGTGCCCTGCGCATCGTGTTCGCACTCGTACTGCTCGCTGCTGTCGCGTACTTCGTGCCGTGGCGCGATCGCTTGACGCTGGAAACGGCTGCTGGATCGCACTCGCTCGCGGGCGACATCGACGGCGACTGGCGCGCGGACGAAATTCGGTTCACGATCGACTCGCGGGAGTCGATCGTGCCCGAGTGGCCCGCGAGCGTTCGTCAAGCGCTCGCAGCGCAGACGGCGCTCGTCGTCGTGCGTGCGGACGAGACCACGTTGCCGCGCATGGACTGGCGACCGGGCATGTTGCGTGTCTTCAGCAAAGTCGAACCTTCGGGGCTCGTTGTCGCGCTCCTCTTGATGACGTTGGGTTCGATGGTCGCGATCAAACGCTGGCAGATCCTGCTCGCGGTCGCCGGATGTGCGACGAGCTTCGCCACGGCATTTCGGCTGTCTTTCCTCGGACTTTTCTTCAATTTGATCGTGCCGGGACTGACCGGTGGCGACGTGATCAAAGCGATCCTCGTCGTGCGCGAACACCCCGAGCGGCGCGCCGACGCGCTGATGTCCGTCATCGTCGATCGCGGACTCGGACTGCTCGTCTTGATCGGCCTCGCTGTCTCTGTGACGTGGTGGCCGGGCTCGCGCTTCCACGAAGTGCGCCTCGCGGTGTTGCTGACCTTCCTCGGCATCTTGTTCGGCCTGTGGGTGTTCCTCGCGCCATTGCCGCGCCGCGTGTTGAAGATCGAACGCTTGCTCGCGAAGCTGCCGCAGAAAGATCGCATCCAAGCGCTCGATCGCGCGCTGCGGTTGTACGGATCGCATCCGTGGAAGCTCGCCATCGCCGTCGTGTTGTCGATCCTGAATCACGGCGCACTCGCGTTCGGATTGTTCGTGCTCGGGCGTGCGTTCGGCGACACGCAGTTGAGCTACCCCGAGTACTTGGGGGTCGCGTCGATCGCGAACACGATCAGTTCGATCCCGATCGC
>JAWXBU010000247.1:0-8029 GCA_034440255.1 Planctomycetota bacterium
CCGGTGATCACAGGATAATCGATGCCCGGTTCGCGTCGTGCGGGCACCGGCGCTTGTTCACGAATCGAGCGGATTGCGTGGCGCCGGACGAGGTTTGCGCGATCCCAACGCGTCGATCTCCGCGAGCATCGCCGCGGCATCGATCTCGGCTGGACTCGCCGCGAAGAGCACGCGTGAGGGCGCCGTGCCTTGAGGAAACGTGCGACGCGGTTGGCCGGGCGCGAAGATGCCGACGACGGGCACGGCGCACGCGTTCGCGACGTGGAGCGGGCCCGAGTCGTGGCCGACGAAGAGCTGCGCGCACGAGAGCAGGGCCGTCGTTTCGCGCAGCGTGCCGTCGGTGAATTCGCCTGAAAAACAAGCCCTTTTCGAGACTTCGTCGGTGGAGCGCACTTCGTCGAGCTCCGATCGGCTGCCGACCCACACGATCGTCGACCCGCGCGACTCGAGCTCGCGCGCGACCGTGATCCACTCGGCGAGTCGGACGCAGCGCTGCCGATCGCTCGCGAACGCGTGCAGCGCGACGAAGGGCGCACCGATCGCAGATCTGATCCGCACTCGCTCGTTTTCGATGCGCTGCACGTCGAGCGCATACCGGAGCGGTTCGTGCGGCACGCCGAGCGCTGCGAGCAAATGTGCGTGATCAACGAGAACCGGTAGGCCCGAGTCCGCCGCCGGCAGAGTGTGCGTGAGGAAGCGTCGATTGCGATGGCGCTCTTGTCCGATGCGCACTCGCGCACCCGTGAAACGCACAGCGGCGGCGGCGCGCCATTGCGGTGAAGTCAGCACGGCGAGATCGAAACGTTCACGGCGCAGCGCTCGAACGACGCGCGTGAAGCGCACGAAACTGCCTTTCGCTCGCCCCGGCGCGCGGTCCCAGAACGGATCGCACGCGACGACTTCGTCGACGGCGGGGACGAGTGCGGCGACGTCGGCCGCGTACTCTTTGCACCACAAAGTGATACGCGCGTCAGGAAAATGCGCATGGAGCGGCGGCGCCAGACTCGATGTGAAAACGAGGTCGCCCAGGTTGTCGAGGCAGACGATCAACAGGCGCCCGACGGAGCGCGGTTCGATCTCGATCGTCACGACGTTCTCTTCGTGGCGGTCGTGATTTCCACGATGCGCTCTGCAGCGGCCGATGCGTTCACGCTGCTGCCTCGCGATTCGTTCGACGCGCATTCCGTCGCCGTCAGGACGTCGACGACCTCGATCGATTCGATCGGCGCGATCTCGCTCGTCGTCAGGCACCGAGCCGACATGCGCGGATCGAACCACTCGTCGATGCGCGCTCGCGCAGCGCCGTCCCAATTGCCGAACAGGAGCACGAGCGGCACTCCGGACAGCTGTGCGACGTGGCTCGGTCCGCAGTCGTTCGCAACGACGATGCGCGCTGCAAGAACGGTGCGAGCGATGTCCGCGAGCGATCCGTCGACGAGCGCGCTCGTCCGATCGCCGAGTCCCGCCTGCGCGAAGAGTTCGACGTAGCGAGCTTCGTTTCCGCCCAGGACGAGCGTGAATCGAGTCGCGGGATCTTGGTCGACAAGACGCTGTGCGAGAGCGACGAAATTGCGCTCGCCCCACAGCTTGCGCGCTTCGCTGCCGCACGGCATCAACACGACGGCACCCGATTCGACGCGTTGCAGGCTCCGCTCGGCGAGTCGCTCGACACCTTCGCGGAAGGGCGGGATCTCGACGTCACCTGCGATCAAGTCGGTGTAGTTGCGCGCTCGGTAGATGCGCGTGTCGCGCCGAATCGTGTGCGTGAAGACGAGCTTCGAGAGCGCGGTCCGATAGCCGAGCGTCCGTTTCGCACCGGCCGTGGAGAGCAGAGCCGTCAGGCCGAACGATTGCGGTCGCAAAAGTACGACTGCGTCGAACTTGCGCTCGCGCACGTGGCTCCACAGCGAGCCGCCAGTCGTCGTGTAGACGCAGGTCTCGTCAGCGAGCCCGAGACTCTCGAACACTCTGCCGCGCTCGAAAGGCGAGTACGCGACGATCGGCCGACCCGGTGCCGCTCGCCGCAGTGCGTCGAACAACGGCACGTGGACGACCATCGCGCCGAAGAAGTCGCGGTTCTGCAGGAAAACCGCTGTTCCGCCCTGTGTGCGCGCCATTCGCTCGGCACGTTACACGACGCAGGGGAGCGTTGCGACGTGAGCCGTCCGGCTCAGTAGATCTCGAGCAATCCGGTGCCGTCGCCTCCGATAGTTGTGTGGAGAGCGCGAGCGTGATCAACACTTTGGCGTGCATGCGAATTCTCCCATCGGAAGGCCGATCGAGTGCGGGTACTAGCTCGGGCAATGGACGGTGTCACCTGATTCGGAGCGGCGAAAAGCGTGCGTTTCAGCGAGTCCTCGGTGCACAAGCGCACACTGCGCGCGAGCAACCAGCACACCCGGACGAGCCGGCCGCAGCGATAAGAATCGCCGCGCGCGCTTTACACACAGCGTGCCGCAGGACCTCGCGCCGCGTAGAGTGCGCGCTCGCCCATGGTCGAAGCCTCGCCCCTGACCCTGGCCCACGTCGACGCCGAGACCGGGTTCTCGGGCGGAGAGGTGCAGGTCTTCTTGCTGATGGAGGGTCTGCGCGAGCGCGGGCACCGCAACGTTCTCATCGCTCCGCCAGCGAGCCGCGCCGAGGCCATCGCGATCGAACGCGGCTTCGAGACGAGGCCCGTGCGCATGCGCGGCGATCTCGACATGGCGAGCGTCGTCTTGTTGAGCGGTGTGTTGAGCACGCTGCGTCCCGACGTCGTGCATCTGCACACTGGGCGCGCGACGTGGCTGGGCGGGCTCGCCGCGCGCGCCGCACACTGTCCGGCGATCACGACGCGGCGCATGGATCGGCGCGTGAAGCGCGGTTGGCGCACACGGCTCGTCTACGGAAGGCTCGTGGAGTACGCAGCCGCGATTTCTCCGGCGGTCGCGGCCGAATTGATCGCGGGCGGCGTCGACGCGAAGAAAGTGGTCGTCGTACCGAGCACGATCGATCCAGTGCGCATTCGCATTCGCGCGGGACGCGACGCGACACGGACGGATCTGGGCGTCCAGCCGCACGAGATCCTGTTCGTCGCGCTCGCGTCGCTCGTGCCGCGCAAAGGCTTGGACGTTTTGCTCGACGCGTGCGCTGATTTGGCGCAGCGCGACATCTCGTTCGCGTGTCGCATTGCAGGCGAAGGACCCGAGCGCGAACCGCTCGCGCGTCGCGGCGTCGAACTCGGACTCGCAGATCGCGTGCGCTTCCTCGGTAAGCGCGACGACGTCGGCGATTTGCTCGCAGCGTGCGACGCGTTTGTCTTGCCCGCGCGCCGCGAAGGCCTGGGCGTGTCGGCGCTCGAAGCGATGGCGGCGGGGCGCGCCGTCGTCGCGAGTCGCGTGGGCGGTCTCGCCGAGGCCGTCGTCGACGGTGGAACCGGCTTGCTCGTGCCACCCGACGACGCAGTTCTGCTCGCAGACGCCATGGCGCGCGTCGCGATGGATGCAGAACTGCGTGCGCGTTTGGGTGCCGCGGGGCCGGCCCGCGTCGCGAGCGAATTCTCACCCGAAACGATGGTCGTCGCGTACGAGCGCATCTATCGAGAGATCGTCGCTCGCCGAGCCCGACGCGCATGAATCGCGTCCAGCAAACAGTCGAGCGAGCACGCTTCGGAGCACTGTTTCTCGTGTTTTTCGTAACGCTGTGGTTGTGCCACGCGCGCGCGATTCTCGATCCGCCCTACTGGGACGCGTTGAGCGGTCTCTTCGTCCAAGCGCACTGGCAAGCGACGCACTCGCTCTCACCATTCGATCTGTTGGCGCACTCTGCCGGATTCAACGAGGGTGGAGCGTGCGTCTATCCGTTCAGCGTCCAGCCACCTCTCGTCGCGCTGTTCGAGCGTTTCGGCGCGAGCGTCGACGCCACTCTCGTCGCGTTCCACATCCTCTCGTTCGCAGCGGGGGCCGTGATTCTCACAGCGGTCTTCTCGGTGACTCGCCAGGCGATCGGCGTCGGACTCGCCGCGTGCGCGACGCTGGCTGTCGCGACATTGCCGCCGTTTCGTGCGCTCGTCGCCCAAGTGAACATGGACATCGTGCTCGCGGCGTTCACGCTGCTCGCATTCTGCGCTGTGAACTCGCGACGGCCGCGCACGGCAGTCGTGTGGGCCGCGTGCGCATTGCTCGTGAAACCGACAGGGGTGATCGTCGTCGTCGCGCTCGCCGGCATGCTCGTCTTGCGCAAGTTTCGACCGGCGTGGTTCGCGACCGAGACCTCCGAAGCTCACCGTATCACCGGCGCACTCGTGGGGCTCGCCGGTTTGTTCGTGGTCTTCGTCGTCGAGCTCGCCGTCGTCGCGCACTACGGTAAGTCGCCGCCCGGTGTTTCCCTCTTCGGCGGAGCGCTGCCGTTCCTCTCGAAACGCTTGTGGACACTGCCGGAATTCGGACTCGCGCTCGTAGCTCTCTTCGCGCTGACTCCTTGGATCGCACGGCGCGTGCAGTGCGGCGCCGCGCGGCCAATCGAGATCGACGGCCTCGTTTTCACGGGCGCTTTCGTCGGCTTCTACTGTCAGTACGAGAACGTGTTGCCGCGCTACTTCGTGCAGTGCTTCCCGATCCTTATCGTCGCGCTCGCCACGGCGACGGCGACGCTTCTGCCGCGCACGGTCGTGGTCGTAGGACTGCTCGCGTTCGCCGCGTTCGGCCTGGTCAACGCGCGCGGCCGTTTTCATCCGACGAAACTTGCCGATTGGAACCTCCCCGAGGACCAGGGCGTGCTCGTCTCGAACGACGGTTGGTTGCTCGAACGTTCTCTCGAGTATCAAGACGACCTCGCCTTGAACCGCGCGATCGCCGCCCGTTGCGAGGCGCTGCGTGACGAAGTCGTCGTCGCGAGTTGGCCGCTCTTGCAGATGCTGTGCGAGCCGCGCTTCGGTTACGTCACGACGCCCGTGCAACTCGCAGCTGCGGAGACGGCGCTCGAGTGGTCCTCTCCACCGATCGAGATCGGATCCAGATCGCGCGATCGATCGAACTTCGTGCGCGTCGTGTCGCCGAACGTGTACGCCAGCGAAGTCTCGCGCGTGCGTCCCGGCGACGAAATCGTCGAAACGTTCGCAGTCGGCCGCTTGCGCGCGTTCCTCCTGCGTCGGCCTTCGGATTCGGGCGCGTCGCGTCGATAGACTGGGCGCCCCCGATGTCCTTGCGTCACTTCGTCCTCTGCGCGTTCTTGGGGTTCACGTTCGCGTGCGGCCGGATTGCACCGGCCGGGTCGGGCGGTGGCGCCGCGCTCATGCGCAACCTGGAGCGCGCTCGCACGCTCGAGATCGTCGCCGAAGAGCGCGAACTACACGGATCGCTCGAGCGTGCAGCCGCTCGATTGCGCGCCGCAGACTCTTTCCGCCGTTTCGATGCAGTCGTGACCGAGGGCTTTCCTGCGCGATCGAAAGTGACGCCGCGGATCGTCGTCGGCACGCGCAAGTCGAATCGCGCGTGGTTGCTCGCCGAACGCGTCGGCGTGGTGATGATGCGCGACGACGCAGTGCCGACCTTCCGCTTCGGCCGCGAGACTTTCGATGCAGCGAGCGACGGGTTCACGGCGACGTTCGAAGATCCCGAGCGGCCGGGCCTGCCGGTCACGCTCGTCTTCGCGAACTCCGTCGAGACGGCGCAGGAACTGAGCAGACACGCGACGCCGGGTTGGCAGCCTTGGATCCGCGTGACACACGGTCTCGAACTCGCGCGCGAAGGTCCGCTCGCGCTCGACGGCAAGGAACGTCCGCTCGAACTCGCCAGTCGAATGCGCTTGCGTGCGGCGCGCGACGCCTATCTCGTGCGTTCCGAGTTCAGTCCCACCGGCCTCGACATGCGTGTGGCGCCGACACTCGCTTCCGACGTGATCGAGAAGTATGCAGCGGCGTGCTCGCGTGCTTGTGCGAGCGCTCGAGCATGGATCCAAGACGAAGCGTCGCCGCGTCCGATCGAAGTGCGCGTGTGGTCGCGCGCGGTCGACTACTTGGAGGACGGCGATCCGAACACTCTGTCGAAACACGATCCACTGCTCGCGCGCGTCGAGACCGTTATCCTCGGTACCTGCGACGACGGCGGTGCAGGCGCGGCTCGAGCTCAGGCGTGGAGCGCGCTCGGAGCTCCCGCGGAACCGTGGATGGCCGATGCAGCCGGTCTCGAAGCGGCCTGGTCGTGGTGGGGGCGCGCGCTCGATCCGTGGCTCACGCGCATCGCGGGCGGCGAACGCTCGGTGAGTATCGACGACCTCGTCGCCAGCGATGCGAGCGCGCGCACGTCGGCGCACGTCGTCGCGCCGTTGCGCGCTGCGCTGTGGCGATTCGTGCGCGAAAAACACGGCGATGCTCATGCGCGTGCAGTGTGGCGCGGAACACGCGAGCTCTCGACGAGCTCGGAAGAGGACGCAGCGTTCAAGCTCTGGCTCGAGGCGCGACTCTCCGGCGCCGCCCGAGTCGAGGATGTCGCTCAACGCGACCTACAGCGTGTGAAACGGCGGGATGCGCTCGCGCTGCGCGGTGTCGGGGCCTCTGAATTCGAACCGATGACGGGACGCGCAATCGCGCGCGGCCTCGATTCGGCCGAGTCCATCCAAGCGCTTTCAGCTGCGCGCGCGATCGGAGCAGACGCGTTCCTCGTCGCGTCGCACGCTGTCGATCGCCCCGGTGCACAAGCGCACTTCCGTGACGCGGCTCGCAACGTGCTGGCGCCGCGCGAAGGCGACGTGCGTATTGCTTCGGTGCTGCTCGACGCTTCGTCACGCGGTATGCAAACGGTCCTTTCGGCCAATCTTCTCTCCGGTGACGGAGGTACGTGGAGTGGCACGTGGACGCGCGGAAACGAGCGCGGTTGGAACGAATTCTTCGAGCGTTACGAGCGCTTCGTCGAGCACAACGCGGCACTCGCGGAATTGTCGGGAGCCGCGGTGCTGTCGATCGGCACGGGCCTCATGGACGTGACGAGCACGAACGAGTTCGGCCGTCGACCGAATCCGAACGAGGCCGCTTGGAAACTCGCCGGTTGGACGCGCGTCATCCATGCGGCTCGTCGCGCGTACGACGGCTGCTTGACGTATACGGCCGGTTCCATCCTGGAAGTCGATCTAGTGCCCTTCTACGCCGACCTCGACTTTGTCGCGGCCGAGATGTCGCCGACGCTCGATCTCGACGACGCAAGCGACGGTATCGACGCTCGCACAGAGATCACTCGGGCGAATGAACAGTTGCTTGTCGCGCTCGAGGCAAAAGCTCGTGCGACGGGCAAGCGCATCCTCCTCACAGAGGTCTGCTTCAGTCCTGCGCTCGAAGGTGCTGCCCGACGCCTTGCTATCGGACACACTTTCCTCGATTGGCAGGCGCAGCAGTTTCTCGATTTGGCCGAGCGACTGAAGACGTGGTCGGGTACGCCGCTTCTTGCCGGTGTTTTCGCTTGGCGACTGAGAGGAAGTGACGAAGCGGACTATGCGCCGGTCGTCGATTCGCCGCGTGTGCTCGATGCTGTGCGCGTCTTGTTCCAGACGTTACCGCAGGCGCGTTGAACACAGAAAATGGGGCGGAGGATGCTGAGGGCATCAGTCAAGTTGGGGCTAGAGTTCTGGTGTTCGCATCGACTCGAACTGACGTTTCTATTCCGACATGGAACCGCACTTGGTCGCCGGGCCAGCACACTTGGCAGCCGCGCCCACCTCCACCGGAACGGACAGTTCCATCCCGAGCAATTCGGCACACTCCGCCGCCACGCCCAGCCCCACCGGAACTGACGTTTCCATTCCGACGCTGAGCCGCACCTGGTCGCCGGGCCAGCACACTTGGCCGCCACGCCCAGTTTCTCCGGAACTGACGTTTTCATTCCGAGCAACTCGGCACACTTGGCCGCCACACCCAGCTTCCTCGGAACTGACGTTTTCATTCCTACAAGGAACCGCACTTGGTCGCCGGGCCAGCACACTTGGCCGCCACACCCCTTTTCTTCTCTTGACAGAATTCCTGGCAGGTGAATGGCGGTACTCCGCCACTCACCTGTCAGGA
>JAWXBU010000248.1:0-17838 GCA_034440255.1 Planctomycetota bacterium
CCCCCCCCCCCTTGGATCCCGTCCTCAATCGCAACGCATTCTTCGTCAAGGAATTCGTCGGCATGTTCAAAGCCGCCAACGAGTTCGACGTGCTGGACCCTGCGACCCAAGAGAAGTTGCTCGCATGTCGTGAACCGGGCTTGGGCGTCGTCACGAAGATGCTGCGTTTCACTGACTACAAACGCATGACGCCGTTCCACGTCGTCGTCACGTCGCAAGGCCGTTCGATTTTGGAGGTGAAGCGCGGTGTTTCGCTCTTCGTCTCGAACGTGAGCATCTTCGACGGCAGCGGCCGGCGGATCGGCGGCTTCAAGCAGAAGTTCTTCTCGATAGGCGGCAAGTTCGAAGTGTTCGACGCAGACGATCGGCCGGTCTGCACGCTGCAAGGCAAATGGACGAGCTGGGAATTCAGCTTCAAAGCCGGTGAGCGCGAGTTGGCGCGCGTGACGAAAAAATGGGCGGGCTTGGGACAAGAAATGTTCACGAGCGCGGACAACTACGTGCTCGAAATCCGCCCTGACGTTCCCCCGGATCACCCGGCGCGTCCGCTGATCCTCGCAGCGGTGCTCGTCATCGACATGGTGCTCAAGGAGTGAGCGAAGGCTCGTTGGAGCGTCGTTGCGCTCATTGCGGCCCGAGCTCGAACGCGACCTCGCCATCACCCATCGGCCACGCCGTGATCTGCCACCCGTCGAGCTGCAGTTGCTCGGCACCGTTGTCGGCTCGCGCTGCGCAGCGGAAGAGGCGCCACGAAGCGAGTTGACGATTCTGACCGGGCTCGACGACGGGGACCTTGCGCACGGACATCGCGTGTTTCATCGGCGGGGCCGGCGTCAGCGCGAGTCGATGCACGAGTGAAACACGATCGCCTTGCGCGACGACGCGAGCCAGAAGTCCTCGTCGCGTGAGCCCGTCGCGCGTCAGATGTGCCACGTCGACCAGCAATGCTTCGGACACGCCGATTCCGCGCAATTCGCCACTCGAAAGATCGATTTCGACGCAACCATCTTCGCCGACACCGATGCCCAGTCTGATGTGACTCGCTTCGAGTGCGGCCACGAAACGGCCCACGCGATCGCGTTCGAAAAAGTGCGAATCGGTCATCGCCCAAGGCAGAAAGCGCATGCCCGGACCGACTTGCGGGCCGAGTACCGGCGGCTCGCCCGCGCCTACTTCTTTAGGCGCGATCCCGAGCGCACTCGCGCTCCCGCCGCTGAGCATCATCACGTCGCCCATCATCGCGTCACCGGCGCTGCAACCGGCGATCACTCCACCGCGAGCGAGCAAGCGCTGCATCGCGAGCCATTCCGGCGTGTCGCGATCGTCGGGGCGATAGCGTGTCGTGATGCGTTTTTGATCTCCGCCGGTGAAGAGCATCGCGGTCGCGGCATCGATCGCCGCCACGGTCTCATTCGTCGGGGTTTCACGTCGAATCGCGCACACCGGAATTCCCGGCGCCCAGACGCGCAGCGCTTCCGTCTTGTCGACGACTTCGTCTTCCTCTGTTCCCGTCGCCGCCGTCGCGATCACGATGTTCGCGGCTCCGCGCGCCGCAGCGAGCTCGACGAAGCGCTCGTAGATCGGCCGGCTGTCGTCGTCGAGGCCGCCTCCGACGATCAGGAGCGTGCCCGATCGATGGGTCTCGCTCGTTCGATGCGTGGCGCACGCCGCGAACAGAGTCAGGCACATGAGGGCGACCGCGGGAAGATTCGTATGCGCAACCATGGCGTCGTAGCCTACGCGATTCGGGGCTCTGTTGGACCCCTTACCCCCCACCTCGGGGCTCAGAATGGGCCTGTTCCTTCTTTTTCGAGTTGCTAACTCGTTTTTGGACGATAAAATCGAGTCGTGTATTCGCGTTTGCTACAAGCGCCGAAGCGCAGCTTCTTCCTCTTCGGACCCCGCGGAACCGGAAAATCGGCGTGGTTGGAACAGACGCTTCCGGGTGCGCTCTCGTTCGACCTGCGGCAGTCGAGCACGTATCAACGCTTGCTCGCGGCTCCGGATCGCCTCGACGATTGGATCCCGCGCGCCCACATCGATTGGGTCGTGCTCGACGAGATCCAACGCGTTCCAGACCTGTTGAACGAAGTCCATCGACTGATCGAGACGCGCAAGTTGCGCTTCGCGGTGACAGGTTCGAGCGCGCGCAAGCTGCGACGCGAAGGCGTGAACCTGCTCGCAGGACGAGCGCGAACGTTGCGCATGCATCCGCTGACCGCGCTCGAACTCGGCCGCGATTTCGATCTGTCGCGCGCGCTACGGTTCGGTCTGCTGCCGTTCGCGTGCACGACCGACGATCCTGGTTCGTACGTTCGCGACTACGTCGGAACGTATGTGCGCGAAGAAGTCCAAGCCGAAGGGCTCGTGCGCAACGTGGGCATGTTCTCACGCTTCTTGGAAGCCGCGTCGCTCTCGCAAGGATCCGTGCTGAACATGTCGGCGGTTGCGCGCGACGCGTCCGTGAACGCCAAGGTGGTTGAGGGGTACTTCGGGCTGATCGAAGATCTATTGCTCGCGGTCCGCTTGCCCGTGTTCACGAAACGCACGAAGCGGCTCATGATCGCTCACCCGAAGTTCTACTTCTTCGACGCGGGTGTCTATCGCGCATTACGTCCGCGAGGACCGCTCGATACTGAATACGAGATCGACGGTCCGGCACTCGAAACCGTCGTTCTGTCACAGCTGCGTGCCGTCAACGATGCACACGATCTCGGGTACACCATCCACTACTGGCGCACCAAGTCGGGAAACGAGGTCGATTTCGTGCTTTACGGCGAGCGCGGACTGGTTGCGATCGAAGTCAAGCGCAGCGATCGAGCGCGCGACGGCGACCTCGACGGACTGCGCGCGTTTCGCGATGACTATCCGATGGCACGGACCTACCTCGTGAACATGAGTAGTCGGCGGGAGCACGTGCGCGACATCGAGATCGTGCCGGTGGACGAGTTCTCGCACGCGCTCGATCGAATTCTCTTCGGCCCTGAAGCGAAGTGATCCGTTCGTGCCCGTTTCGAGAGCACAACGCGAGCGAATCACTCTAGGTAGATGTGGCTGCGCGCGCCTCGTCGCTCAGAATCCAGGGAAGTGCGCGTGGATGAAATCGAACACACGCTGCTCGACGGCCGAGTGCGCCGCGGTGCCGCCGATCCAACTGAACGTGTGAGCGCGCGAATCCGTCGCATCGCGCAAGATGGTGAGCGTCGACGTCGGGGTGTCGCTGAACATGTTGTCCGAATCGCACAGGACACCGGCGCCGAGGATGGAGAGATCGCGTGCGAACTGACTCGCCGCCGCGGGCGGAACGAAGGCGACGCGCGCGTCTACGGCTCCTCCCACGGATTGCGCTTGGCACACGCGCGCCGTTCCGTCGTTGTACACGGTCAGCTGGATGTCCATCGGTCCGGCGAGCGTGAAGCCGCTGACGTCAAAAAGCACGAGCGGTTCGTGCGGCAAGATGTTCGGGCAGGTGGGCGCGAGCGCCGGTTGGAAGAAGAGGAACGGAAGCGCGGCGATGGACGAGATGGTGATGGAACGCAACATGACGGACTCCAGAGTTCGGGTACCGGGTCGCCAAACATAGTGGCACGGAGAACATGCCGTCACAATTCGATCGGGAAATCGTGATCCGTTTTGCAGTGAACTCCTGCGCAGTTTTGCAGATCTCGCGCAGTCGAGTGCACCACGAAGGTGAGCAGCCGCTCATGCTGCACTCCGATACTCTGATATTCCGTCACGAATGGCGCACGCGCCTGCGCATCGCCGCGTCCCGCGTGAGTGCCTTTCGGCGTTCTACGACCCTTCACACTTGCGCACCCGAGTGCAGTGTGACGCCGGACGCTCGGATCAATCCCGCGCCGTATCGCAGATGTCGCGCAAGCCCTTGAGCTCGAGCAGCGCCGCATCGGGCAGCGGCGCTTCGAGCGCGACGTCGAGCTCGAGCTTGGCGAGACGCCATGCACGCTGAGACATCAACTCGATGGCACGCGACGCGTGGATGACGGTCGCTTCGTCGATCGATTCACGCATCGGGCGTGCGTCGACGATTTCGGCCCACGGCGTATCGAGGAACACTTCGCGCACGTGCACGATGAACTCGAAACGCGAGTACGTCTTCGCTTCGGCGAGCGCGTATTGCGCAGCGCTGCCTTTGCGCACGAACAGCATTGTCTCGGGCGCGCGGAACTCGGCTTCGATCCACGGCAGCTGCTCGTCCGACCAACCGCGCAGCGCGTCGAATTGTCCGCTGCCGAAGCGCGTCATGTACGCATTCCAGTCCGTGAGTTCGGATTCGAATTGCATGCGCACGCGGATTTTTCGTCCGAGCCAACGGCACGGGCGATCACTCAGTTCGCGCCATGAAACGAGGGCCGGCGGTTCGACTTCTGGAGCTTCGACGGAGCGAACTCCCGCGCCGACGCTGGTCGTCGGAAACGAAACGCTCGCCGTCGCGACGAAGAGACAGGTGAGTGCGATGAAAGTGCGCATGTCGTTCGGGCCCCGACCCGGACAACTTTTCCTATCGGCGCGAACCGCTCCCGGCTGGAGTGCCCGGCGCGGGCGGTCCCGATCAGGCGACGATTTCGCCCGCGACCCTAACCGACTCCAACACGAGTTCGCGACCGCGCAACACCACGAAATCAGCCGCCAAACCGACTTTCAGCCCGCCTATCTCGCGCTCGAGGCCCAGCGCTCGCGCCGGTGTCTCGCTGGCCATCGTGAGCGCTTCGGGCAATCCCAATACGCCTGAGCTCGTCAGTCGTCGCACCATCTCGAGTTGACTCATCGCGGAACCGGCGAGGCGCTCCTTCTCACTCGTGTGCTTGGGCGGATAGAAGGCCGCGCCGTCGTGCACGCGGTGATCGCGGCCGTGCCATTCGAACACGTCGCAACCGGTGCCGGCTCCGCGCAATGCATCGCTGACCAGACACAATCCGCGCGGAGTTCGCGCTCGCAGCGCGAGTTCGATCGCATCGGCTCCGACGTGCACGAGGTCGCCGATGATCTCGGCGTAGAGCGCCGCATCGGTGAGCGCGAATCCAGCGAGTCCGACTTCGCGATGGTGCACTGGCTGCATCGCGTTGAAGAGGTGCGTCGCTCCGCACGCGCCGCCGCGCGCAGCAGCGCGAGCTTCTGCCGCCGTCGCGCGACTGTGTCCGAGCGAAACGCGAATACCACAGCGCGTGAGTTCTTTGATGAGGTCCGCTGCGCCGCGAAGTTCCGGCGCGAGGGTCATCGTTCCGATGTTGCGCCGTCCGCCGAACGCAGGCCCGATGATCGCGCGCAACGCTTCTTTCGACGGCGCGTAGATGTGTTCCTTCGGCAACGCGCCCGCGGATTCGGGGTTCACGAACGGACCTTCGAGATGCAGACCGGTGACGCGCGCACCCGCGCCCATCGGCAGCGTTTTCACGCGCTCTTCGAGCATCGCGCACTGGCGACCGAGTTCATCGGGTGCGTTCGGGAAGAGCGTCGGCTGGAAGGCTGTCGTGCCGGCTTTCGCGAGAGCGCGCGCCATTCCACCGACGTCCTCGAGCGGATCGAATCCGCCGAATCCGTGCACGTGCAGGTCGACGAAACCGGGCGCGATGACAGGCAATTCCGCTCCGCCGATCTCGCCTTCGATGTCGACGCGCACGATGCGGCCCGCTTCCCAGGCGAGCGTGCCCGTGAGCAATTTCCCGTCGACGAGCAGGCGTCCGCGGAGCGTGGTCATCGCGTTCTCCTCGCACGATCGAAAGGCGTAATCGACGAATGAGTCATCTGCATCGAAGCTCAGACGCGATCTCGTTCTGTGGCGTCACGGCTCTCACCAGATGCCTGCCGGGCGACGTACACGATCGCCGACGAACCGTAGAGTCGCACGTCACGCTCGAGCGCGGGTCCGAAGCGCAGTGTTTCGCTCGCACGCGCGGCGACGTGCAAGACCAACGTCGCGTCTGGCGTCAGGGCGGAATCGAAGAGTGCGCGAATGGCCTTCAGCACATCGGTTCGCTCGGTCGGATCCTCGATCATAGGGTACGGCGGATCCATGAACACGAGCGAGTAGCGCACGTCGAGCGCGTCGGAATCGTGCCACGACTTCGGTGACAACGCATCGCCGCGAATCACGCGGACGCGGTCGCTCAACCCGAGTTCGGCGACGTTCGATTTGAGCGCGACCAACGCTTTCGCGGCGCGTTCGATGCTGCGCACGGCGCGCGCTCCGCGACTGGCGGCCTCGAGCCCGAGCGCACCACTGCCTGCGAACAAATCGAGCACGACAGCGTCCTCGACGACCGGTCCGAGAGTCGAAAACACGGCTTCGCGCACGCGATCGAGCATCGGTCGGGTCGCGTCGCCCTCGGGCGCTTCGATCCGACGTCCGCGGAGTTCACCGGCGATGATGCGCATCGGCGACAGGCTACGAAACGCATCGCGTCGGGTGTGAGACTTGAAACGGCGGACATTCGCAGGACAGCGCGATTCGCAGGTTCGCAGCCCCTTCGAATCGCAACGCGGGCTGCTAGACTTCGCCCGTCATCCATGCCGAAGCTCCACGTCAACATCGACCACGTCGCGACTTTGCGCCAAGCGCGTCGCGAGCCATTTCCCGACCCGATCGAATGGGCCTTACGTGCTGAAAAAGCTGGCGCTTTGGGCATCACGGCGCACTTGCGCACGGATCGCCGGCACATCCAAGAGGCCGACATTCGTGAACTGAAGCGGCGCATCACGACGCGATTCAATTTCGAGATGAGCCTCGCTCCCGAGATCGTCGCCATCGCACTGAGGACCAAGCCGCACGCGGTATGCCTCGTGCCCGAAAATCGCGCCGAAGTGACGACCGAGGGCGGCCTCGACGTCGTGCGCGAGTACGCACGACTGTTGGCTGTCGTGCCGCGCTTGTTGAAGATGGGCGCAGAAGTGAGCCTCTTCATCGATCCGGAATCGCGCCAAGTCGAAGCAGCCGCGGAAGTCGGTGCGGAGTTCGTCGAACTGCACACGGGTTCTTACTCGCGCGCGACCGGCGTGACGAAGAGACGCGAACTCGCGCGACTCACGCAAGCCGCCGTACTCGCGCACGAGCTCGGGTTGCGCGTGAACGCGGGGCACGGACTCGACTACGAGAACGTCGTCCCGATCGCGGCGCTTCCGCACGTCGAAGAGCTCAACATCGGCTTCGCGATCGTCGCTCGATCGGTGTTCACCGGCGTAGACGAAGCGGTGGGAACGATGGCGCGACTGATCGGCTCGAAGAGGAGGCGGAGGTGATGTTCAGGCTCGCGGAGTTTCCGATTCGGACTTCGAAAACGCTCGTCCTGTCGCGACTCGCGCGGAGCATCCGATGATCGTCCCCCACCCCCGCTGCTCGTTTCAGGGCAGTTTTGCAGCGATTCCGACGCCTTTTTCGAACGGCGCGGTCGATTGGGCGGCGTTGCGCGAGCACCTCGAGTTCCTGCTCGCACGCGACACGGACGGTATCGTCGTGTGCGGGACGACCGGCGAGAGTGCGACGTTGACGGAGGACGAACGCCGCGAGCTGATTCACAAGACGCTAGCCATCGTGGCCCGACGCGTGCCCGTCATCGCCGGCGTCGGCACCAACGACACGCGCACGACGATCGAGCACGCGCGCTTCGCCGAGTCGGTGCGTGTCGACGGCTTGCTCGTGGTGACGCCCTACTACAACAAGCCATCGCCGCGCGGCCTCGTCCTGCACTACTCTGCTGTCGCCGAATCCGTAACGACGCCGATCGTGCTCTACAACGTTCCGTCGCGAACCGGGGTCGACATGACGCCCGAAGTCGTCGCGGAGCTCGGAAACAAGTACGCGCACGTCGTCGCCGTGAAAGAGGCGTTGCCGTCACTAGAACGTGTGAAACGACTCGTAGCCGAAACTCCGGTCGCCGTGCTGAGCGGCGACGATGCCTCGACGGTCGACTTCGTCGGGCTCGGTGCAGTCGGGACGATCAGCGTGCTCGCGAACGTGATGCCGGCCGAAGTCGCCGAGATCGTGCGCTGTGCTTTGCCCGCGGGTGATTCAAAGCGCGGGGCCCACCTCGCCGAGCGCACGGCCCCGTTGACGCGCGCCTTGTTCATCGAGTCGAACCCGGTGCCGGTGAAGGCCGTTTTGGCGCAGATATTGGCGGCCTATCCGGCCGACGTGCGTCTGCCGTTGGCTCCGCTCACCGACGCGAGTCGGGCGTTCTTGGCCAGCGCGATGACGGCGTCAGGCATGGCGTGATGAAGATCGTCGCCGTGTGCGTGCTCGCGCTGCTCGCTGCGTGCGCGACGTCCAACCGCTCGGCCAACGTGAACCGCGACAGCGAGCTCACGTCCGCGATCGAATCGCTCACAGCGCATTTCGAAGGCGACGTCGGCATCTACGTGCGTCGCTTGACAGACGGGCGAACGTTCGCCTGGCGTGCCGACGAAGTGTTCCCGACCGCCAGCATGATCAAAGTGCCGATCCTGATCGGCGTTTTCGGAGCGCTCGAACGACACGAATTCGAATATCGCAAGCCCATGAAGTGGGACGTGTCCCGCAAGTACGACGATCACGACGTGACCGCGCGCTTCGAGGACGGCGTCGATGTCGAACCCGCCGAGCTGGTCACTTTCATGTGCACGTTCAGCGACAACACGGCGAGCCTGTGGCTGCAAGAGCTCGCCGGCGGCGGCGTGAAGATCAACGTGTGGCTCTCGAGCCACGGATTCGAGCACACGCGCGTCAACTCGCGCACCGACGGCCGCGAAACCGCGCGCAAGGAATTCGGCTGGGGCCAGACGACGCCGCGCGAGATGGCCGAACTGCTGGTCGCGATCCGCGAGCGCCGCGTCGTGAATCCCACGGCGTCGGAGGAGATGGAGCGCGCTCTGTCGCGCAGCCACTGGACCGAGGAAGCGCTCGCGCCGATTCCGCCGCAGGTGCACGCCATGTCGAAACAGGGCGCGGTGAATCGCTCGCGTTCGGAAGTGCTGTTGGTCGACGCACCACACGGCGCCTACGTCCTTTGCATCATCACGAAGAACCAAAAAGACGAGAGCTTTGAGCACGAAAACGCCGGGTTCCAGCTCCTGCGCGACGTTTCGCGCGCTGTCTACGAACAGTTCGAGCGTGGGTGATTCTGCGCTGCGATCACGAGCGCACGCTCACGAACACAAGAGCAGCGACAACTCGCGGCGATAACGCGTGACGAGCGGGTTCGACTCGCCCAGCAGGCCAAACGCTTCGATCATCGCTTTGCGTGGCGCGCCACCGTCGAACGTGAGATTCGTCTTCGCCGCAGCGAGTAATTGCTCGAGGCCTTTTTCAGCCTCGTTTTCCGCCAGGAAAGCGCGACCGAGCGCGATCCGCGCGGCCACGTCGTCGGGTTTCGCTTTCACCGCGGCTTCGAGCGGCGCGACGTCGACACGACTGTCGGCCAGATCGATCAACGCTTTCGCCGCTTTCGCCGCATCGAGTTCGAGCGCTTCGGCCGACAGCGTTTCGTACACCTTTCGTCCTTCGTCGGTAGATCCCGAAACGAGCAGCAAGCGCGCCAAGTGTGCTCGCGCATCTCCGCGCGTCGGGGCCTCGCGCACAGCAGCGCGCAGAGTCGTGATCGCACCGTGAACGTCGCCCGATTTTTCGACCACCAGCGCTTCCTCGACCAGGTCCTTCTTCGCGAGACCGGTGTGCTTTTGCACGAGCTCGCGGATCTTTGCCTCGGGCTGCGCGCCGACGAAACCATCGACGATCTTGCCGCCCACGAGCAGCGCGACGGTCGGAACGCTCTGGATGCCGAACGCGTCCGCGAGCTCCGGATTGTTGTCGATGTCGACTTTGGCCAACACGAGCTTGCCCGCCATCTCGTGCGCGACTTTTTCCAGCGTCGGCGAGAGCGTTTTGCACGGGCCGCACCAAGTCGCCCAGAAATCGAGCAACACGGGGGTGGTTTTCGAACGCTCGACGACCTCCTTCTGGAATGTCTCGGTCGTGACGTCGAGGACGTTGGGCGCGGTGGTCGTCGGCAGGATGGAGTCGAATTGCATGGCGCCATCCTAGAACCCGATGCAAGCCCCGCCGACCGTCGCGTGACGGAGAAGCCTGGAAGCCCCTCCGGGGCCAGTTTTGAGGCCTTTTTGCGTGTTCCAGCGCTTTGCCGTGTCTCTCTGGCGACAATCCGCCGGTCATGAGGACGATGGATTGCACTCACACGCTCGCCCGCCGGGTGCTTTCCGAGAGCGTCGATCTCGAGGCCTTCGATTTCGTGAGGGTCGAGTGGCTCTAGAGCATTCGCAGAACAGCGGCTGGATCTACCTCGACCGCATCGCGCCGCGGGACCACGGAACGAACGTCCTCGAGTATCACGCGCGACGTTTCACGCATTCGACGATCGACGAGTGGCGCGTTGCGATCGAGGCCGGCCGAGTTCTCGTGAATGGACGAACGGCGCAGGCGAGCGAAACGCTGATGCGTGGCGACGAGCTCGCATTCCATCGTCCGCCGTGGTGCGAGCCCGAGGCACCGACACACTTCGGTGTCGTGTTCGAGGACGACGACGTTCTCGTCGCTGAAAAACCGGCGGGATTGCAGGTTTTGCCTGCCGGACCGTTCTGTGAGCGCACGCTGCTCACGCTCGTCCAACGCAGCGCTGTGACGCGCACAGAGTGTGCACCCGTCCATCGACTCGGCCGCGGAACGTCGGGGCTCGTGCTCTTCGGCAAGACGAGAGCGGCACGCGCCGATCTGTCGCGACAGTTTCGCGAGTGCACGCCGTGCAAGACCTACTTCGCGCTCGTCGACGGAACGACACTCGTCTCGTCGGCGAGAGCTCGTCAGCCGATCGGACGGATCGCGCACGGACCGATGACGATCCATGTCGCGATGACAACCGGTAAGGCAGCGCTGACTCGCGTGCGCGTGCTCTCGCGAGACAGCGCGAACGATCGTTCGCTCGTCGCTGCTCAACCGATCACGGGTCGTCCCGATCAGATCCGCATCCATCTCGCGGCGCTGGGCGCGCCGATCGTCGGCGATCCGCTCTTCGGCGTCGGCGGAGTCGCGAAGAGCGACGCGACACCGGGCGCTGGCGGCTATTTTTTGCACGCGGCCGGATTGCGTTTCGTGCACCCGAAGTCGGCGCGGACGATGAAGTTTCGCTCGCGACCGATGTGGCTCCCGGCGCGCTGAGCACACGGTGTCGGGTTGGCATCATCGGCGCCAAAACGGCGGACACGCGCGAAATAGCGGCCATTTCAAGCGCTGGGAGGGCCTTTTTGGGCGGCACGTCGGTTGCCTTGGCGCAGCACCATGAACGAGCAATACACGCGCAAGTCACAAGAAGCCCTCGCCGCTGCGCAAGCCTCCGCGCAGTCCGCAGGCCACCCCGAATTGCTGCCTGCGCACCTCGCGATTGCCTTGCTCGCCGAGCCCGAGGGCGTGATGTCGGCGCTGCTCGAGAAACTCGACGTCGACCCGCGCGTGTTGTCCGCAGAGCTGTCGCACACTCTCGAAAAGCTGCCGAAGTCGACGGGTCAGATCGCGATGTCGCGCGGTCTCGCGGAAGTGCTTCAGGACGCTACGTCGACCTCGAAGAAAATGGGCGATGCGTTCGTCTCGAGCGAGCACTTGTTCCTCGCGTTGACGCGCAAAGGCGGACCCGAAGTACAAGGGCTCTTCGCTGCGCGCAATGTCCGCCCCGAACGAGTCGAAGCCGCGATGGCCGAAGTGCGCAAAGGCAAGAAGGTCACATCGCAGGATCCCGAGGCGACGTTCGAGTCGTTGAAGAAGTACGCACGCGATCTGACGGCAGACGCTGCCGCGGGCAAACTCGATCCCGTCATCGGTCGCGACACGGAGATTCGTCGCGTGATGCAGGTGCTCACGCGGCGCCGCAAGAACAACCCGGTGCTCATCGGCGATCCCGGCGTCGGCAAGACGGCGATCGCCGAGGGTCTGGCGAACCGCATCGTCGCCGGCGACGTGCCCGAGGGATTGAAGGGCAAGAAAGTGATGGCGCTCGACCTCGGAGCGATGCTCGCCGGAGCGAAGTACCGCGGCGAATTCGAAGAGCGCTTGAAGAGCGTTTTGAGCGAAATCGCCGAGGCACAAGGCCAAATCGTGCTCTTCATCGACGAGCTGCACACTCTCGTCGGCGCAGGTGGAGCGGAAGGTGCGGTCGATGCGGCGAACATGCTCAAGCCGGCACTGGCGCGCGGTGAACTGCACTGCATCGGCGCGACGACACTCGACGAGTACCGCAAGTACATCGAAAAAGACGCGGCGCTCGAGCGGCGCTTCCTGCCGGTGATGGTCGACGAGCCGAGTGTCGAGGACACGATCGCGATCCTGCGCGGTTTGAAGGAACGCTACGAAGTGCACCACGGCGTGCGCATCACGGACGATGCGCTCATCGCCGCCGCGCGGCTCGCGGATCGTCACATCACGGATCGATTCATGCCTGACAAGGCGATCGACTGCGTCGACGAGGCTGCGTCGCAATTGCGCTCGGCCATCGATTCGCTGCCGCCCGAGCTCGACACGATCGAGCGCAAGGTGCGTCAACTCGAGATCGAGAAGACGGCGCTCACGCGTGAGGAGGGTCGCGACACGAAGAAGCGCGTCGACGCCACCAAGCGCGAACTCGCCGACTTGAAGGAACAGGGCGACGCACTGCGCGTGCGCTGGAAGAACGAGAAGGAACTGATCACGTCGCTGCGCGCCGGCAAGATGCTGATCGAGAGCCTGCGCGAAGAAGCGACCAAGAAAGAGCGCGAAGGCGACTACGAGCGCGTCGCGGAGATCCGCTACGGCGAGATGCCGGCGGCCGAGAAGGCGTTGGACGACAACTCCAAGAAGCTCGACAAGCTGCAAGAGAGCGGCGCGCTTCTCCCTGAGGCCGTCGACGCGGAACTCATCGCGCAGGTGGTGAGTCGCTGGACTGGGATTCCGGCCACGCGCCTGCTCGAAACCGAGCGCGAGAAGCTGCTCACCATGGAAGATCGCATCGGCCAACGCGTGATCGGCCAACGTCACGCGATCGAGGCGATCAGCCAAGCCGTGCGCCGCGCGCGCGCCGGACTACAGGAAACGACGCGGCCGCTCGGCTCGTTCCTCTTGCTCGGCCCGACGGGCGTGGGCAAGACCGAAGTGGCCAAGGCGCTCGCTGAATTCCTGTTCGACGACGAGCAGAACCTCGTGCGCATCGACATGAGCGAGTACATGGAGAAGCACGCCGTCAGCCGCTTGATCGGTGCTCCGCCCGGATACGTCGGATACGACGAAGGTGGCGCGCTCACGGAGGCGGTGCGTCGCAAGCCGCATTCGGTCGTGCTCTTCGACGAAGTCGAGAAGGCGCACCCGGACGTGTTCAACGTTCTATTGCAATTGCTCGACGACGGTCGCTTGACCGACGGTCAGGGTCGCACCGTCGACTTCACGCAGACACTGGTTCTCATGACGAGCAACCTGCGCCGCGAGGACCAGGTGCGGAACTTCTTCCGACCGGAATTCATCAACCGCCTCGACGACATCCTCGTGTTCGATTCACTGCAACCAGACCAGATCCGCCGCATCGTCGACGTGCAAGTGGCACGCATCTCCAAGCACTTGGCGGAGCAGGAAATCGGCCTCGAAATCACCGACAGCGCGAAGGATGCGTTGGCGGCCGAAGGCTTCGACACCGAGTTCGGCGCTCGTCCGCTGAAGCGCGCGATACAGCGTCACGTTCAGAATTTACTCGCCGACTCGATCCTCGCCGGTCGCATCGCTCGCGGCGATACGGCTGTCGTCGACGTGGCGAATGGCAAGTTCTGGGTCAGCACGCGTAAGCCTGCGCCGAAGCCCGAGCCCGAAGCCAGCTCCGCCTGACACCCGACCGAATCGACGACATGCGGTGCCAGACTCCGGCTGTCGTCGATTGGGCGATCAGGCTTTGCGCAGGATCTTCTTGCAGCGCTCGATCTCGGCGACGCGCGACGCGTCGAGCTTCGGGAATGCGATATCCATCGACTCGAGCGTTCTGTTGATCGCGGCCGACACGACGAGTCGCGTGAACCACTTGTTGTCGGCGGGGACGACGAACCACGGCGCATGCTTCGACGACGTCTCGCGAATCACGTCTTCGTACGCAGCCATGTAGGCGTCCCAGTGTTCGCGCTCGGCGACGTCGGCGGCGCTGAACTTCCAATTTTTGGCAGGATTGTCGAGTCGTTCGAGGAAGCGCTTCTTTTGTTCCTTCTTCGAGACGTGCAGGAAGAACTTGAGGATCGTTGTACCGTTCTGCGCCAAATGACGTTCGTGCGCGTTGATCGCTGCGAAGCGGTGCTTCCACAGGTTCTTCCCCGTGCACTCCGCTGGCAAGCGTTGCTTGGCGAGGAACTCGGGATGCACGCGCACGACGAGGACCTCTTCGTAGTAGGAGCGATTGAAGATCCCGATCACGCCTCGCTCCGGCAGCTCCTTCGTCGTGCGCCACAAGAAGTCGTGGTCGAGCTCGTCCGTCGACGGCGCTTTGAACGTCGAGACTCGACAGCCCTGCGGATTCACGCCCGACATGACGTGCTTGATCGTTCCGTCTTTCCCGGCAGCGTCCATAGCTTGGAACACGAGCAAGAGTGAGCGCTGATCCTGCGCGTACAACTTCTCTTGATGATCGGTGAGACTCTCGATGCCGGCGCGCAGCAACCCGTGGGCACGTTGTTCGTCGAGTGACCGCAACGGCTTCGTGTCGTCAGGGTGCACGTTTTTCAGGCGGAACTTCGCCCCGTCGGTGACCCTATACCGCTCGACGAGTTCGCGATCGACATCGCGCTGCTTCTTGGAAGTCATGTCTGTTTCTCCGGGCGCGCTGCTGGACTCGCGAACGCCGTGGTGGCGTCTGGAGAGTCCAGCTTAGGGCCCGAGGCCTTTGTGTGGGCCTCCAAGGCCGATTTAGTCGATGTATTATACTCGCACGTATAATAACGCCGAGTATACTCCCACCATGTTCCTCGGTAGAAATAGCGATCTGAAGGTGCTCCACGAGCTCGACGAATCGGGCAAACCGGAGCTGTTCGTTCTCTACGGACGCCGTCGCGTCGGCAAGACGGAACTGCTCCAGCAGTTTTGTCGCTCGCGTCGAGCCGTGTACTTCCTCGCCGCGCAAGTGCGCGAGAAGGACAACCTGCGCGCGTTCCGCGATGCGCTCGTGGACGGCATCGACGATCCGCTCGCGGCAAGCATCGAGTTCCCCGATTGGGGCGCTGCGTTGACGTTCGCGGCCGAACGCGCGAAGGACGAACGCCTGGTCGTCGTGCTCGACGAGTTCCCCTACTTGTGCGAAGCGACGAAGGGTCTGCCGTCGCAGATCCAGCGTTTCTGGGACACGCGCGGCAAGCACAGTCAGCTCATGCTCATTTTGTGCGGCAGCCAAGTTTCGTTCATGGAGCGCGAAGTACTCGCCGAGCGCTCGCCGCTGTTCGGTCGTCGCACAGCGCAGAAGCGTCTCGAGCCGCTCGCGCCGGCCGAGACCTTGCCGTTCTTCAACAAGTGGAAGATGAAGGAGCGCGTGTTGGCGTACGCGATCCTCGGCGGCATGCCCGCGTACTTGAGACGGTTCGACGACTCGAAGTCGCTGCTCGAAAACGTCGCGCGTGAGTGCTTGCGCCCGGAGGGCTACCTCTTCGACGAAGTGTCGTTCCTCCTGCGCACCGAGCTGTCGAATCCCGCGACGTACAACAGCATCTTGGCCGCGATTTCGCGCGGAAACGAGAAGGTCGGCGACATCGCGCTCGACGTCGGGATCGATTCGACGACCGCGAACAAGTACCTGACGACGCTGCGCGAGCTGTCGCTCGTCGATCGCGAGGTGCCCATCACCGATCCCGATCCGCTGCGTTCGCGTCGCGGCACGTACCGCGTCGCCGATCGCTTCGTCGCGTTCCACTTCCGGCACATCCAACAACACGCGGCCCTCGTGCACGCCGGCCGCGGTGCGCGCGTCCTCGAACAGTTCATCCAACCCGACTTGCCGCGCCTCTACGACGAAGCGCGCACCGACTTCGTTCTCTCTCACATGCGCACTGCCGCGTCGGACATCGTCGGATCGGAGATCGTCGAAGTCGGTCGCGTCGGCGGTACGTTGGTGCGCGCCGTCGGTCGCACGCACGACGGAAGTGCCGTCGCTGCGATCGTTCTCGGTGACGCGAATCCGTCGGTGAAAGCACTCGAGAACGAGGTCGCCGAGCTCGAGCCGACGTTCGGCAAGCGCATCCTCCGACTCGGCTATCGCCTGACGAACGATCCTGCAAAGCCGCTCGAAGTGAAGCGCCTCGCGCCCGGAGAAATGCCGTGACCCGCCTCGACGATCGCTTCAACGAGTACTTCTCCGGCCTCGAGCGCGCCGGCAATCACGACCGCTGCTACATCTGTCGTCGCACGCCGGCTGAGGTGAAAGCGTTCTTCGGTTTCGAAGAGGACGGCGTGCCGATGAAGGCCGCCGAGTACGGAATCGAGGACGTCGTGTTCGAGGACGCCGACGTGATGAGCTACCGCGGCGCGCGCCCCGTGTGCGCCGTGTGTCAGCTCAATTTCGACACGCTGTTCCTGCTCGGCGAGCAAGCCGTCCTACGCGACGTGCTGGCCGAAATGGAAATGCGCCGCGATCACCTGTGGCCGAGGCGCGAGACGTGAACGGCGGATCGGCGGGCGCGAGCTGAGCTGCGAGCAACCAGGCCCACCTCGCAGATCCAAACCGTGCCGCCTGCTCTGCCCTCGGCGATGAATCTCAGAAGCAGTTTTCTCCAGGCAGCTTAGCCGCCTGCCGAATCCAACTCGCCACGAGCTTCTCGTCGATCACGTCACCTTCGTGGACGTGGAAGTAACGCGTGCCCTGCTTCTTCGACTCGACCGGAGGAATCGGGTGCAGCAACGTGCCGCAGAAGAACGCCACTTTCACGTATTTCGTGAGGCAGTGAAGGCCGAGAAACCAGCCTTCGCCCTCGACGCCATAGAAAGGCGAGTTCCACCGCACGGCCTTGCACACGTTGGGCACGTTGCGAACGACGAGCGCGTCGATCTGGCGCCCGACATCGCGCTTCCAGCCCGGCATGGCCGCGATGTACGCCTGCACCGGAGCGTCGCCGTCGGCCTTCGCAATTTGAGGGTTGCCGCCGGATAGGAGGATGGGCTTCGCAGGCTCGAAGGTAGGCAATTTCGTTGCCGCCTTGGCCGTCTTCGTGCCGATCCGGGTGGCCGCAGAGTTCGCCGATTTCTTAGAGAGTTTTTTCGTCATCTTGTTCGCTTTAGAAGGGCAGCTATGTCCGATGCCTCTTTGCGGCATGGCACCAGCGGTGAGTGTAGCCAATCCGCTACGGGCTCTGGTCAGGCCGTGCTCTTGGGTTGGCGGCGCCTTAGATGCGCTAGCAGGCAGCGAAGGCGAGCTCGGTTGTATCGATGCAGCATGATGGGGGTTCCGTTGATGAGGAGATTGGCGCCGAGTAAGACGGGCCAGCTGCCTTTTCCGTGAACTGCTATGGCCCACCAAGTGATCGCCAGCATGGATAGTGCGCCGAAGATATGGCGCGCCTCCCATGACCTCGTCTGCTTCTCGCACGGCATGAGACTACTGACGAGGCCGGGACGGATGGGAACGATGCGCCGACGACCGCGGACGCGAGAGACTATGTCGCCACGCGTGGGGAGATGACGCTTGAAGAGGCGAACCCCGAGGAGGACGTAGACTCTCCCGTTCGCGGCTTGTTCGATACGCCTGGGTTCGAAGTACCAGCGAGCGAGAGACGAAGACAGGTTCATTCTGAAGCAACGAGTAACGGTCGGCTCAGCCTGACGCCAGAATCAGCGGCGGGCCGCGCAGCGGACCGTCCACTGCA
>JAWXBU010000249.1:0-4192 GCA_034440255.1 Planctomycetota bacterium
CTCTGCGATACGCCGAGGAGGAGGGACGCCGCCCGGCGACGAAGGAGGGCGGAGCCTGCTAGCGAATCAGCCGTTACAGTCCACTAGGCCGCATCCCCCGGACGCCAGGCATCACAGCGCTCGGAAACACATCCGTCGCTTCACTTCGAACCGCCCTTTTCAGGGGGTTTTTCGGGCGCCGGCGGATCCTTGGGCTTGTCTTTGCCCTCCGCCACGCCCTTCTCCTTCGCGTCCTTGTCTTTGTCCTTGCCCGGCGGACGCGTGTATTCGACGAGCACCCACGCGCGCCACGCTTCGTCGAACTCGGCGTAGGACCAGCCGAGCTGCTCCTTGAAGACCTTGCGATGCCAGTCGTGCAGGTTCGCGCCGGTCGGCAGACCTTGCGCGTCGTAGTTGCGCTTCAAGGCCCACAAGAATTTGCCGAACTCCGTCGGCTTCGTCTTGACGAGGAAATCGATCATCGACCACGTCGTGAAGTGGTGGACGAGCTTGAGGTCGGAGAAGTTCTTGAGTTGCAACAGCTCGGCCATGCGCGTCGCTTCGCCCGAGTTGATGAGCTTCACGACTTCGGGCTTCCAATTCGCCTTGCTCGTCTGGTCGGCGACCGCGCCCTCGCCCGAGTCGAACGAGTTGTGCTCGGGATCGATCTCGCGCTCCATGAAGTGCGCGAGCCCTTCGTGCAGCCACGTCGGCGTGTCGTAGCTGTAGTGATTCATCCCGTCGTACAAGTTGTGCGCGAGGTTGAACGCGATGTGACCGTGCAGCGCGGCGTCGTTGCGCAGTTGACCTTGTTGCGCGTGCATCACGACGGTGATCGCGCCGCGGTCGATGAAGTGCCAACGCTGCGTGTTGCGAATGCGCAGACCCGCGTTCTCGAGCAGCCACGCAACCTGCGACGCTTCCGTCGGCAGGATCATGATCTCGAACTTCTCCTTCATGCCCAGGTACGGACCGGCGCCGTTGTAGCCACCGCTGTACACAGGCGTTCCGTCAGGGAATTGCTGGCTCTCGGCGAAGGTGATGCCGCAGAAGCGCTTGTAGATGTCCTCGGTGCGTTGGGCGATGAGATAGAGGCGCAGCCACGGGTCCAAAAGGCCTGTTTCAGGGATGATTTTGGGCATCGCGACTTTGAGCCGCGTGAGCTCGGCGATGATCTTCTTCTTCTCGTCGAGCTTCACTTTGTACGAGCCCAACCCGAAGCCGATCTTGAAGTGCGCGGTTTCGACCCAACGCAATTCGTTGGCGATCATGAACTCGTCGCACTTGGCCGTGTTCCATCCCGACTTGCCGAAATCGAATCCGCCCAACGACACGATTCCCGCCGCCTTCAAGATCGCGGGATCGTTCTCTGTGTAGGGATCGTTGACGGGGTCGTTCGGACGCTTGTTCTTGTCGCCGGCGAACGCGGCGAGCGGCGTGAGCAGCACTGCGATCAAAGCCCACTTCATCAGCGACTCTTCCACTTCTTGGCCATCTCGATCGCTTCGAAGGCCGACAGGTTGTCGATCGGATCGGCACCGTCGATGATCCCGCGCAGTGCATTGATCGCAGCGATGCGAATCTGATTGTCCTCGTCGTCGAGGAACGGCCGCACGCGTGACGCCGAGTCCTTGTCACCGCATCCAGCGAGCATGCGCAGTACGGCGACCTTCACTTTGCGATCGGTCTTGTCGTCGAGTTTGGCGAGCACGAACGCGGTCGCCTCCTTGCCGCGTGCACCTGCGAGTGCCGCGCGCAACTCGTGTTTCTTCTTGTCCCATTCCTTGGGAGTCACGGTCGCGTCCCACAAGCCGGCCAAGCCGACGATCGAGCCGGTCGAAGCACAGCACAGCGCCGCGGCGTAGCGCTCGTCGACGTCGGCTTTGTCGCCGAGTTTCTGCACGCGGGTCCACGCCAGATCGGCGTCCTTCTTGATCTCGGGGTCGGGGAACTGCGCCGCGCGCCACAGCGCAAACGTGCGCGATCCCAGCTGTTTTCCGCCGAATTCCTTGGCCAGGAGGCGCGTCTGTTCAGCGCTGGTCGTCGCGACGAGGATCTCGAACAGCCGCTTCTTCACGTCCTCGTCACGCTCGCGACCGAAGCGCTCGAGCACGAACGGCACGCCCGCTGCACCTTCCGCGAGCAAGCCGTTCTTGCCGCCCTCGGCCATCTCGGGGATGTTCGCTTTGACGACCCGTTCGATGTCCGTCATCAGCTGATCCTTGTCTGCCGGCTTCGGCCACGCCGTCAGGTGCTCGACGACTTTCGGCGCAGTCTTGGACGGCTCTTCCTTCTTCGGCGGGTCTTCGGCGCGCAGTTCGAGGGCGAGCGGCGCGAGGAAGAGGAGTGTGAACAGGACGTGCTTCATCAAGGGGCTCCCGCGTGCAGACGATGCTTCAGTGCTTCAGGGACGATCTCGGCCCAGGTCGGATCGACGAACAGGAGCGTCGCTCGGTCGAGGCGCTCTTCGATCGACGCGCGCATGCTCGTCGGTTCGAGGTAGGGCACGAAGTAGACGCGCACTTTGTAACGCACCTGGCGCGCCGAGTTCGCATTCGATCGCTCGTCGACGCGCACGACCTCGAAAGCGCCGACTGTTTCGATCGGATCCGACCATGTGCCGAACGGCGCCGTCGAGGCATGGGACCAGGCCTCGAGTCCGATGTCGGTTGCGACACCGACGCGATCCTGGAGGAGAACGCCCGACGGCGGCTCCGGCTGCGTCGCGCTTCCGTCGAGCTCACGTTTGAGTTCGAAGGCTTTTTTTCGTGCCGTTTCGCGTTCCGCGCCCGCCGCCAAGATTCCAGCCGCACGCGGCAGGACGATGTTCGTGAACGCGATCCGACGCGCTTGCGTCGTGACGCTGTCGGGCTCGAGCTGCGCGATGATGTCCGCGCTGACGTCGATCTCCTCGGCGGTGATCGGCATGCCGTCGAGCGCGAAGGCCGTCCCGGTCGGCCACGTTTGCGCTGCGGGTCTTTCGCACGCAGTCAGCGCGCAGAGAAAAGCGATCAAGGCGACGCGGAGGGAAAACGAAGGGGGCATCGAGGGGATTCTAGTGGGGTGAGCCACGCCTGTTTCCTGCCCTGCGCGCGCAACTCACTCTTCTTCTTCGGGCTCGACCCCGGCCGTGTCGAAGCCGCCGATGAAGCGCATCGTTTGCTCGGTGATGAAGCGGTACGACGTCAGGATGTTCGCTTCGACTTCGGCGAGGCCGTTGTTGGGCACGATCGGCCCGAAGCTCGACACGATCTCGATGAAGAGCGAACGCGCGTCGCTGCTGAAAGACTCGATGCGCAGCGAGTGACTCTCGGGGTGACCTTCCGCGGCCGGGAAAACCAGGCGAATTCCGAGCAGCGCGGGCTCGCGACCGAAGGCTTCCATCTCGTCGTCGAAGCCGAACATGCCGTGTTTCAGGTACGCGCGACTGTCCTTGTACGAGCGCGGATTGACCAGCGTGCGCAACGTGACATGCATCGACGTGAAGAGCGGCACCCTGCGCGCAGCACTCACCTGCGCCGAAACTTTGCGCACGCGCGCCGCGAAATCGTCGTGCGTCAAGCTCGACAGTTCTTCGCGGAACTGAAAGCGATCAGGCAGGAACGCGGCCAAGGAACTCGCGCCGGGCGACTGCACCGGGTTCGAGAGCACCGCGCCCCCGTTCGTGACCTGGAACGACGAATAGGGCGGATCGCCGTCGCGGTAGAGCTGATTGTGGACGCGCTGGATCGGCGCGGGATCGGGCATCATCGGCGGGTGGTAGAGCTCGGCGAGGAGCGCGATCGTGCGCGGGGTGTAGAGCATCAACCTGGCCATGGGGCGAATTCTCCGACGGTGATGGCGATTCGATGAAGACCTGTCCCTTTGGACCGAGGGTTGCCGACCGGCGTCCCTCCATAGACTACCAGGATCGGGTCCGCGACCCCGTCGGCTCCGATCTGCTCTCCGATCTCCTCTTCAGGGCCAAAAAAGACTTCACCGCTCGCCCTCGAGGCCCGTAGGCTAGTCGACCCAAATCGGCCCGCGAGGGCCCGATCCGCCCCCGTTTTCGAAGGCCTTGCTCATGGATCTCCGTATCGCTGTCTCCTCTCTAGGCGCGCTTGCTTTGGTCACCTTCGGGGCCCTGGCTTGTGCGACGGACGCACCTGTCGCGGCGGCTTCGGCCTCCACATCGCCGGCGAGGTCGACCGCTGGCTCGAACGCTGGCGCGAAC
>JAWXBU010000250.1:0-4715 GCA_034440255.1 Planctomycetota bacterium
GCACTGCAGTGCTCGACACTACGCTCGAGGGAAGGGGCCTCCATGGTTGTCGCGTGGCTGGGTGGAAAACCACGTGAAGGAGCGAATGAACCTCACCGAATACGATCCTTCGACCTACGCAAGCGCTTTCGGCGGGCCGCTTTCGCCAAGAATTCAGCGGTTGGTAGAACGCCGAATTGTCCTCTCGCGTACCGGGCATGACCCGTTGGATGAACTGCTCCACGCTACGAATCAAAACGTGCTCGACTGGATGCGGCGGAAATCACTCCTCGCCGACGGCACCGAGATCGGGATCCCCCTGTGTGTCGAGGAGGATGTCGACGAGGTGCTGGCGTTGGCCAGGACCGAGTTCGGGGTCTGGAGAATCCGAGGCAAGGCGAAGTGGCTCGATGCGTGGCCACATGTCCATGTAGCCCTCTTGCGGGAACTGACCGGAGCGACCTTGGATCGAGTCGGCCATCGCCTTGGGGTCAGCCCGAATGGAGTCTGGATTCTCTACTCGAGACACAAATCGCTGGTGCAGGAGGACTCTCTCTACGCTGATCGCGTGGCGACGCTGACGCTTCGCTCGCTGGACTCCTGTCACCGCTGATCGTGTGTGTACCGAGCCAGAGCAATTTTTCCCCGATGGGCTGCGACCTACCCGCGTGCTGCGGGTTGGTCGCGGCCCATCGGGGAAAAATTGCTCTGGCTCGGTACACACACGATCAGATCATCTCGATCGTGCCTGCCCAGTCCTGACGCTACGCTGCGCACGATGCAAATCCAGCCCATCGTCGTCGGCACCGCGGGACACATCGACCACGGCAAATCGACACTCGTCAAAGTGCTGACGGGCATCGACCCCGATCGCTTGAAGGAAGAGGTCGAGCGCGGGATGACCATCGATCTCGGCTTCGCGCGCTTCGCGTTGCCGGACGGGCGCACCGTCGGCGTCGTCGACGTGCCGGGGCACGAGCGCTTCGTGAAGAACATGGTTGCCGGCGCATCGGGCATCGACATCGTCGTGCTCGTCGTCGCGGCGGACGACGGCGTCATGCCGCAGACGCGCGAGCACTTGGCGATCATGACGCTGCTCGGACTCACGCGTGGGTTCGTGGCACTCACGAAGATCGACATGGTCGAGCCCGCGCTCGTCGAACTGGCGACGCTCGACGTCCGTGAAACGGTGGGCGGCACGTTCCTCGAAGACGCACCGATCGTGCCGGTCAGCGCGATCACCGGCGCGGGGATGGACGAGTTCAAGCGCACGCTCTTCGCGCTGTGCTCGAACGTGAAGCCGCGCGAGACGAGCGGGATTTTTCGCATGCCTATCCAGCGCGTGTTCAGCTCACACGGTTTCGGAACCATCGTCACTGGCATCCCGATGAGCGGCTCGGCGAAGATCGGGGACGTGCTCGAAATCCTGCCGAAGCACCTCTCAGGCAAAGTGCGCGGACTGCAGGCCTACCAGGAGCAGTTGACATCGATTCGCGCCGGACATTCGAGTGCGATCAACCTCGCCGACGTCGCGCACGACGAGGTCACGCGCGGCATGGTCGTCGCGACTCCGGGCTTTTTCCGCGGCGTCTCCATGCTCGGCGCGCGGATGCGTGCGCTGCCGACTCTCGACCGACCGATCCAAGACCGCACCGAAATTCGATTGCACACGGGCACTGCCGAAACGCTAGGCGAACTGGTGCTGCTCGACGCAAAGGTGCTCGAGCCTGGCGCCGAAGCACTCGTGCAGTTCCGTCTCGCCGATCCTGTCGTCGTCGCGCCTGGTGATCGTTTCGTCGTGCGGCTCGCGTCGCCCGCATGGACGCTGGGTGGCGGAGTGGTGCTCGAGGAGAGCAAACACCGCCTCAAGGCTTTCAAGCCGTTCGTGCTCGACGAGCTCGGCCGAGCGTCGAAGAGCCTCGCTTCACCGCGCGAATTGCTCGATGTCGTGCTCGCGCGGGCACTGGGGGGCGCGCACTCTGCGGACGAACTTTCGGTCGAGATCAAGCGCTCACGCGAAGAGACGGAGCGCTTGCTCAATGACTTGAAGGGTCAAGATCGTGCCCGCAAGATCGGTTCGCCCCCGCGTTGGATCCACGTCGAGCGCTTGAAGCGCTCCGAAGAGCGCGTGATCGGCGTGATGGAGACTTGGTTCGCCGAGAACGCTCATCGCTCGTTGGTCGACGTGCGCGATGTGCGCCGACTCGTGAACCTCGACCCTGATTTCCTGGCGGCCGTTCTCCACGAACTCGAAGTCGAGAAGCGCGTCGCGCTCGAACCGGGCGGATTCGTGCGACTCTCGTCGCGCGGCGCGACGCTCCCTGGGGAAGGCGGCGAGCTCGCGCTCGCCATTCATGCGCAATTGGTTGCGGCGAAGTTCCAACCACCGTCGCCGCTGGAACTCGCGAGTGCGCTCGCGAAGACACCGAAGGAAGTCCAGCAAGCGCTCGAGTCGCTCGTCGACGGCGGGCGAGCTCACGCGATTCAAAAAGGCGAGATCTACCTCGCGCACGAGACGCACGAGGTGGCGCGCGAAGCCATCAGGAAGAATTGCGAGAAGAACCGCTCGCTCGACATCCCGTCCTTGCGCGACGAATTGCAGACGTCGCGCAAATTCTTGATCCCGCTGCTCGAGCATTTCGACACAGCCGGTCTGACGATCCGCCAAGGCGCGAACCGGGTACTGAAAAAGCGCTGATCCGCGCTCAAGAACAAAAAAGTGGGGGGGGCTGTGGGCTGGGGCTGCGCAGGGCGACTCCAGTTTAGGCCGGGCCTGAATACCCAAGCCTTGCCAAGGGAGGATTCTGCGCGTAGCTTCCCAGCTGGAGAGAGGCCTTCAACCGGAGGCCTTCAACCGGAGGCCTTCAATGAAACCGATTTTCGGAGGTCATCTAGCATGTTCAATAAGCTGGTGATTTGTTTCCTGACGGCTCTCGCGGTTCTTCTGGCGCCCACCTCGACGCACCTCGACGCGCAATCTTGCCCGACAGGCGTGGATGAGGTCAGCACGCCGTGCAATTGGTCCGGCTATGTCTGGGAGTACTGGGCTTCGGGTGGTTCCGGCGGTGACTGCAGCGGCTGCGAGGTCGACTGGACGTGGACGATCACCCAGCTCAACCCCGAGAAACAGACCTTGATCGGTAATTCGCACGACAAGATCAATTGCGATAGTTCCGGGGCGAGCCACACGATTCCGTGCCCGAACGGCGGTGGCGGTGGGATCACCTTCAACTCGAGCTGCGGAACCTGCCAATGAGCCCCCCCAGCCGACACGAGGACCCCCATCGAGCCATCGCCAAGCTGCGCAAGTCTCGATGGGCAGCGTTGGCCTTAGTCGTGTTGATTGGGGCCGTCGCTCTCGTGCTGACGAGGCTCGGAAGAAATCCCCAGCGGACATCGATTCAAGTCGACGCCGTGGGAAACGCGCCCGAGAAATTGAATCTGAAGCCCGTTGAACTTCAGCCCGCACCGGGAGGGACACGCGATTCGGCTGTAGTCGAAGCCGTCCAAGCCCCTGCGCCGGAACTTCCCACTCAGGCGACCGAACGAGCTGCGACTCCGTTCGAGGAGAAGTACGCGGGCGCGAGCCGAGAGACGCTGATCGCTTCGCTAGCAGTCGTGCGCGAAAAGCGGCTCACGCTACAAAAAAAGATTCTCTCCGAGCGTGAAGCGGCCGGACTATTCATGAAGGTTCCGGTGCAGCCGGGGCAACACTACGACTTCTCGAAACTGGCTCAGCCGGAAGTCGATCGCAAGTATCCTCGCCAGCAGACCCGCCTTGCGCACCGCGTACGAGGCGGTAACAACAGCTCGTTCGTCGAAGTCTCTGCTATTCCTCCCAAGGAGTATCCAGAGTTCGACCAGATCCAAGACGAGGAAATGTGGTTGCACGGCACGCTCGATGGGCCTGCCAACCATTGATTCATCGCCGTGAACAAATGGGAAGGGGAAGTCGCGTCTCGACTTCCCCTTCGGCCTATCTTTGACGCGATCAGCGCTCAGTCGGTATCGGGTGAAGGCTGGATCTGCGAGCGCAATCCCCTGACTCGAATTCCTTTCCGACTCGGACTTCGGTTCAGCACCAGTTCGCTCCGATACGGACTGCATGGCTCAGCGAGACGCGCGACCTGAATTCCGTTCCGACGACGAACCGCGTGCTCCGCGACCGCCGCCGCGCGGCCAGCATCCTTCGCTCACTCCGAGTCAGGCGCGTCCTCTGGCGGAGACCAGTCCAGATGATTTCCTCGGCCTCGACATCGAAGTTCAGCGCGCGGGCCGCGCGCCACTGCCGCAGGTGACGAATGAGGCGCAAGCGTTCGCACCGCCGCCGCCGCTCGATCCGCGCGTGTCGACGAACACGACGCTCATTCCGCGCAGCTCCCTGTTTGCGCGAGGACCTCGACCGGAGTCGCAGTCATCGCCAGCCCAGGTGAGCGGGTCCGGCGTAGGTGGAACGCACGCTCCGCATCCGCCCGGAACCCAAGCGCGCTCGCATCCGACGCACCCGCCACAACAGCGCGCGCAGCAACAAGCACAGCAGCAGCATGCACAGCTGTACGCTCAACAGCAGGCACAACTGTTCGCGCAACAACAAGCGCAGCAGCAGTACGCTCAGCAACAACAAGCTCAGCAACAACAAGCTCAGCAACAACAAGCGCAGCAACAACAAGCGCAGCAACAACAAGCGCAGCAACAACAAGCGCAGCAACAACAAGCGCAGCAACAACAAGCGCAGC
>JAWXBU010000251.1:0-5642 GCA_034440255.1 Planctomycetota bacterium
AGACACGGCGACGAAAAAGACACGGCGACGAAGTAGACACTGACCCTTTCCGATCATGAGCCTCTCCACGATCACGACGCTGACGCTCGCCGCACTCGCGGCTGTGCTCGCTTGGGTCTTGGGTGGGACGCTCGGGACCGGCGTGCTCGCGGGTTTCATCTGCGGCGCGACGGTCGCTGGACTCGTTCTTTGCGCGCAGCAGCAACTGGCGCGGGCCAAACCGGCCTACGTCGTGCACGCGGTGCTCGCCGGATTCCTCGCGAAGGCGTCCGTGATGCTGGTCCTGACGCTCGTCGTCCGCTACGTGCCCGCGATCGAAGCGCGCTGCTCGCCCGTTTCGTTCTTGATCGCTTACGCGGTCACGGCGCTTGCGATCCTCGCGCCGGCGACGATCGACACGCTGCGTTTGCTAGGCCGCTCCACGAGCGTCGCCCCTCTGTCCCAAAGCCACGGTTCTAGGTGAGATTCCAGTGCGCATCCTGATCGCTCTGCTCCTGATCGCCGCAGCTGCATTTGTAGGCACGACCTTCGTCGAGCACCACAAGTCGGATCCGGCGAACCCGTTCGTGCCGCTGTTCAGCCACTTGATGCCCGCGCCGCTCGTCACGAACGCGCACGCGATGGAGCACGAGCACGCTGCGCCGCAGTATTTGGTGCCGCCGATCACGGTGTCGCAGGACACCCTGGCCTTCGACGCCGCACCGGAAATTTCGGGCACCCAGTTCATCTTCACGAACCTGCAGCTCTTCCAAGTCACCGCCGTGCTGCTCTTGATCGTGTGCTTCTCGGGCGTGCCGAGTTACCTGCGCACGGGCAGGGGCGACTATCTCTCGAAGATCTTCGCCGGCTTCGCGATGTGGGTGCGCGACGAGATGGTGTACGCGGTGATGGGCAAAGAGGTCGGGAAGAAGTTCCTGCCGTATTTCCTGACGCTGTTCTTCTTCATCGTCTTCATGAACGTGATCGGGCTCTTCCCCGGCACCGCCACCGCGACCGCGAGTGTCTTCGTCACGGCGGGACTCGCGCTGTTGACGCTCGTCGTGATGCTCTTCGGCGGCATGATCGCGCAAGGGCCGTTCACGTACTGGAAGACGCTCGTGCCGCACGTGCCGTGGTTCGTGTGGCCGATCATGTTCATCGTCGAGCTCGTCGGCATCTTCGTGAAGCCGTTCGCGTTGATGATTCGTCTGTTCGCGAACATGACCGGCGGTCACATGGTCGTCCTGTCATTCATGGGACTTTTGTTCCTCATGGCGCACGGCATGGGCAAAGTCGCCTACGCCGGTGCGCCGGTCGTCGTCGGCTTCGCCGTCTTCATCATGATCATCGAGTCGTTCGTCGCGCTGTTGCAAGCGTACGTCTTCACCATGCTCTCGATCCTCTTCATCCAGGCTTCGATCCATCCGGAGCACTGAGAGCGCAGATCCCACACAGGTTCGTGCGCGCCGCGCGCGAGTCAGTCCCCCGAAAACAGTCCAAGTACCCTCCCCACAGAACCTCGAAGCGCCGCGCAACACTTCGCACGGCACATCCATCCAGGAGAAGTTGAACGATGATCCTCGAACCGCAAACCGCTGAATCCGCCATGGGCATCGCCAAGTTGGGCGCCGGTATCGGCGCTGGTCTCGCCGTCATCGGTGCCGGCATGGGCATCGGCAAGATCGGTGGCGCGAGCGCCGAAGCGATCGCACGCCAACCCGAAGCCTCGGGCGAAATCCGCGGCAGCTCGATCATCATGGCCGCGCTCATCGAAGGCGTCGCGTTGTTCGCGATCGTCATCACCCTCCTCATCATGGTTTTGAAGTGATCTCCTGCGACCTTGTTCGTTCCAGGCCGCGCGCTTGGAACGAGCAGGGGACGCGCAATTCGGAGCAACGACATGGCGTACACGATCGCACTCCTCGCGAGCGAAGGTGAGCCGGGGTTCAACCCGCTCGACCTCAGCCACGGCGGCGGATTGTTCTGGACCGTCGTCATCTTCCTGGTGGCCCTCGTGCCGATCTGGAAGATGGTGATGGGCCCGATCACGAAGGCTCTCGAAGCACGCGACGACAAAGCCGCAGCGGCGATCGCCTCGGCCGAGAAAGCCAGTCGCGATGCGGGTAATGCGCTCGCGGCCGTCGAGTCGAAGCTCAAGGAAGCTCAGGTCGAGTCCACGAAACTCGTCGAAGCCGCGCGCGCTCGCGGTGAAGCGGTCGAGCGCCAGATCAAAGACGACGCGAACAAAGCCGCGACACAAATGATCGAGCGCGCCAAGTCCGAGATCAAAAACGAGGAAGCGAAAGCGCTGTCCGCCATCCGCCGCGAAGTCGTCGACGTGTCGATGAACGCAGCGGGCCAAGTGCTCAAGCGCAAGGTCGACGGTGCGGACGATCGCCGCCTTGTCGAAGAACTCGTCTCGGCCGCAGGCAAAGAGGCGCGCTCGTGATCGTCGACGCCGTGACGCAACGCTACGCCGACGCTCTCTGGGCGCTGGCGAGCGAATCCGGGGCTCTCGCGCAGATCCTCTCCGACGTCAAGCGTCTGGGCGGACTCGTCACGACTCCCGCCGTTCGCGTCGCGATCGAAAATCCGCGACGCGATCGCGCCGAGCGTCACAAGATCGTCGTCGGTGCAGTCGGCAACGTGCACACGCTGTTCGCGAACACGATCGGACTCCTGTTCGACAAACATCGCGAAAGCGTGCTGCTCGGTCTGGCGGACGCGTTCCACAAGTTGGAGCTCGAAGCCGCCGGACAGATCGACGGCATCGTCGAGAGCGCTCGCCCGCTCGACGCGGAAGCACTGAGCCACCTCTCGAACTCACTCGGCGTTCACTTCGGAAAGAAGCTGAACCTCGAGAACCGAATCGTTCCCGAACTGGTCGGTGGCGCGCGCGTCATCGCCGGCAATCGGATGATCGATTACTCCGTGCAAGGCCGCCTCGACGCTTTGCGCCGCAAGCTGATGGACGTACCGCTCAGTCGCGCGAATACCCGCGACTGAGCCTACTGCTGGTCGCGCGAAAGTGCGCGACGGGCAATCGATCCTCCTCGTCCCGCACAGACCTCAGATCCCATACCAGAAACTCGACCATGGACCTCCGACCCGCCGAAGTGACCTCGATCCTCAAGAAGGAAATCGAGTCGTACAAGGGTGAGACGAACCTGCAGAGCGTCGGCACCGTGCTCAGCGTCGGCGACGGCGTCGCGCGCGTGTACGGCCTCGACGGCTGCATGATGAACGAGCTGCTCGAGTTCCCGAACGGGGTGCGCGGCGTCGCGTTGAACCTCGAAGAGGACAACGTCGGCTGCGTGCTCCTCGGCGATGCGACCAAGGTCAAAGAAGGCGACACCGTGCGCTCTTCGGGCCGCGTCATCTCGGTGCCGACCGGTGACCGCTTGCTCGGTCGCGTCGTGAACGCGCTGGGCGATCCGATCGACGGCAAGGGTCCGCTCGGGACGAGCGAGAGCGACTTGCGCGCGATCGAACAGCCGGCGCCGTCGGTCGTCGAGCGCGAGCCTGTCAAAGAGCCGCTGCAAACCGGCATCAAGGCCATCGACGCGATGATCCCGATCGGCCGCGGACAACGCGAACTGATCATCGGCGACCGCCAAACCGGCAAGTCGGCGCTGTGCATCGACACGATCATCAATCAGAAGAACACGGCCGGCGGCGATCCGAAGAACCCCGAGCAAGTCCTGTGCATCTACGTCGCGATGGGGCAGAAGCAGTCGACGATCGTCGACGTGCTGCGTCGCCTCGAGCTGTCGGGCGCGATGCCCTACACGATCATCGTGTCGGCGTCGGCGAACGACGAAGCTTCGATGCAGTACCTCGCCGCGTACACCGGCGTCACGATGGCCGAGCGCTACCGCGACGAAGGTCGTCACGTCGTCATCTTCTACGACGACTTGTACAAGCAGGCGCTCGCGTACCGCCAAGTCATGTTGCTCTTGCGCCGTCCGCCGGGTCGCGAGGCGTTCCCGGGCGACGTGTTCAACTTGCACAGCCGCCTGCTCGAGCGTGCGGCGAAGATCAACCGCGACGCGCCGAAGATCAATCCGCGCTTCAAGAAGGGCGGCGGCTCGATCACCGCACTGCCGATCGTCGAGACGCAGGAAGGCGACGTCGCTGCGTACATCCCGACGAACGTGATCTCGATCACGGACGGACAGATCTTCCTCGAGAACTCGCTCTTCAACGCAGGCGTAAAGCCGGCCGTGAACGCCGGTATCTCCGTGTCGCGCGTCGGTGGCGCGGCGCAGATCCCTGCGATGAAGAAGATCGCCGGCGGTTTGCGCTTGAGCCTCGCGTCGTACCGCGCGTTGGCGGCGTTCGCGCAGTTCGGATCCGACCTCGACAAGTCGACGCAACAAGAATTGACGCGTGGTGAGAAGCTCGTCGAAATCTTGAAGCAGGCTCAGTACCAGCCGCAACCCGTCGAGCAACAGATCACGATCATCTACGCCGGCACGAGCGGCGGTCTCGACGACGTTCCGACAAAAGCGGTGCAGGAGTTCGAGAAGAACTTCCACCAGCTGATGGCCGACACGAACAAAGCCGTGCTCGACGAGATCCGCACCACGAAGAATGTGTCCGACGCGTCGCGCGCAGCGCTGGACAAGGCGATTGCCGCGGTCAAGTCGCAGATGCAGATCGGCGCCAAAAAGTAGTCCCGCCATGGTGTCCATCCGCGATCTTCGCAACCGCATCAAGTCGGTCGGCAACATCCGCCAGATCACGCGCGCCATGGAAATGGTCGCGACGACGAAGCTGCGTCGCTTCCAAGAGAAGGCCGTCGCGTCACGGCCTTACAGCCAAGAGATCACCGGCCTCGTCTCGCGTCTGGCGACCCTGCTCGGTGACGACGTCTCCGAGCGTCCGCTCTTCGCGCCCGGCACGGGCAATCGTGTGGCGATCTTGCTCGTCACGAGCGACCGCGGGCTGTGTGGCGCCTACAACTCGAACTTGTTCAAGAAGATCGAGCTGTGGCTGGCCGCGAACAAGGGCGTCGAAGTCGATTGGTACGTCTACGGCCGCAAGGGCTACCAATACTTGACGCGCCGCGGGCGCAAGGTCGAGCGCTTCTTCGTCGAGCCTTCGCTCGAACTGACCGACTACCGCGGTGCTGCGCGCACGTCGAAAGTCCTCGTCGATGCGTTCTTGTCGGGCAAGTACAAGAACGTGGTCGTGATGTACACGGCCTTCGAATCGATGGTGCGCTACGTCCCGACCGAGTTGCCGTTCCTGCCGATTCAAAAAGTCGGAGCGAGCACGGAAGCTTCGAAGCAAACCGGCGACGTGATCCTCGAGCCGGACGCCGCGACGATTTTCGACCGGCTCGTGCCGCGCTACCTCGAGACGCGCGTCTACAACGCGTTGCTCGAATCGCTCACCTCGGAATACGCCAGCCGGCGCGTCTCGATGAAGAACGCCACCGACGCCGCCAAGTCGATGGGGAACGCGCTGAAGAAGGTCTACAACCGCAAGCGGCAAGAGAACATCACTAAGGAATTGCTCGACATCGTCGGCGCCGTGGAGGCTCTCAAGTAACCCTGCCGCGCTCTGGCGCCGACGATCGCGCCGCAGCGAAGCGCGGCGCCAGCATAGTCTGGATCCTGCCAGCCCGAAGCACACACGACATCACCACCCTCCCAGCT
>JAWXBU010000252.1:0-11794 GCA_034440255.1 Planctomycetota bacterium
ACGACGCAGTCGTCTAATGGCGCTGTACGACGCAGTCGTCTAATGGCGCTGTACGACGAACATGAAGTCCTGATCGACTGCCGCCGTAAGCGCGTTCGAACCGCCCCAACCCGTAGCTTGGACGAAGAGCGGCGAAACATCGAGCGCACCCGTGGCAGACATCTGGCTCATCGGGAGCGCGATTCGCGACTCGGTCGGTTGCAATCCGAACGTGCGACCGCCCCAAGACAGATTCGGATAGGCGTAAGCGACCGGAGCCGGGATCCAGAGACCCGTCTGAATGTCGGCGCCTACCAAGGACACGCGATCGAACCCGAGCATCACTTCGTCGACGAAGACGAGGCGCACACGCTGCCAGAGCGGATCGAGCGGGACGACTGCGGCCCGCGCTGTGCCCCGGAAGAAGGCGATGGCGTTCTGCAATTCGAGCAGATCGCCCTCGAGGAAGAAGCTCGGCCGCACGATCGGAAGGCCGCGCACGAGCTCGATGCTGCCGCCGGCGAAGATGGGCAGCGTGCCGATCGTCTCGTCGCCGATCGCCATGCCGGGCTCCAGCGGAGGCGTCACTTTTTCGCGATCGACATCGTCGTACGCGAAGCTCGGGGCCAGCGCGACCGTGCACAGCAGTGCAGCGACTCCCACCTTGTGGAGCCAAGTGCAGGCGAGGTGACGGAGGACGGTTTCAGGATTCGAGAGCTTGATTTCGTTGTGCTTCATGACGTGCGCTCCTCCGGTTCGTCGAACGCCTCGAGCGTCGTCGACTCGGGGCCTTGCGAGTGCGGCGCCACGAAGATCTCGGGACAGATCTTGACGAGCGCCTCTGGAAAACCGGGCTTCTGATCGATGGCTTCGCGCAATTTCGGAGAACGCGCGAACAAGTCCGCGACTTCACCGGTGCGCTTGGGATGGCGGTCCAACAACTCGCGGAAATAGGCGAGGGAGCGCGCCTGGTTTCCCGACAATGCGTAGACCATGCCCAAATTGAACCTGGCGACGAAGAAACGGTCGTCGAGGTCGGCGAGACCCGAGATCGTCAACCAGCGCCAGCAGGCGATCGCCTTCTTGTAGTTCTTCTCGGAGGCGTGCAGACGGCCGAGTTGGATGGCCGCGTGACCGCGGTTCGTCTCTTGGATCGCCGTGTTGAAGATGCGGCGGTACTCCTCGGCGGCGGTGAGGCGCTTGCCCTCGTGGCCGTGCAAGAACGCGATGTATAGCTGCGCTTCTTCGTGAGAGGGATCGGTCGCGATCGCTTCCTCGAGCAACCGGCGTCCCTTCTCGAGCGGACTTTCGATGCGCTCCAACTTGCCGTTCAACATGGCGCGCGCGCGCTGCCAATCGAGTCCGCCGATCTTGTCCTTGCCCTGCATCAGGACGCCGTCGACGAAGCCGCGGCCGCGCACTTGGCTGTCCGAGAGCGGCACGGTCCGTTCGAACACGCGCTCGCGGTAACCGGGATCGATCGCGGCCAGGACGTACGCTTTGCCGAGTTGGTAAAAGATCGTCGCGAGGCGGTGGACGAGACCGATGCCAGCGCTTTTCTCCGCCATTTCTTCGCCCGTCAGGATCGCGATGCGCGCGAACAGGCGGTCGGGATCCGACATGTCGCGGTGCAACTTGACTTGCGCGCGCGTGTCTTCGAAGAAGCCGCGGCAGCAATCGCACGCTTCCATGTGCATCACTGCGCGACCGGCGGCGCCCTCGTCGATCTCGCCGTCGACGAGACATGACAAGTCGACCTGGAAGTTGACGCACACTTCCGGTGCGTCCTCGATGTAACCCTTTGAATCAGCCACGGGATTTCACCTCCGAGCGATCACCCAAACCGTTGTCCAACCGTCCGCTGTCGCGCGCTCCGGCGCGTTCCGCACGCGCATCCAAACCACGCGGTTCGCGCGCCGGCCGACAGTCGGGTGACATGCCGTCGAACACGCGCCGCATGGCGCGATGGATCTTTCGCCGAGCGCGGAAGATGACCATCTTCAAATTTTCGAGCTTGATGCCGAGCTCATCCGCAGCCTGCCTGTAGCTGTATTCCTGCACTTCGACCATCTGGAGTGCCGCACGCTCGCGATCCGAGAGCATGCGGTAGAACTCCAAATAGAGGTGCAGGTACGTCAAGTAGACACGCCCACACTCGCCGCGGCTCTCGCGCTCGATCACGCCCGAGAGCGGACTGGCACCGCGCATCTCGGGTTGTTCGGACAGGTCCTCGAACGGGACTTCGCTGCGACCGCCACGGCCGAGCGTGCGCAGATGTTTGAGGACCGTGTTGCGCACGATCATCGCCGTCCAGACGCGGAAGGCGTCCTCGCGCTCCGCATTGAAGCGGTGCGGGTAGCGGTAGACGTTGAAGAACACTTCCTGGAGGACGTCGCGCGGATCGGCCTTGCTCGCGTAGCGGCGCAGACGACCGGCGACTTGGATGAGCAGGTGCTGACAGTTCAGCTCGTACAAGAGCCCGAACGTCGCGCGGCCGGTCTGCTGGCGGAAGATCTCCATCAGCCGCGTCGAAGTCGCATCGCGGAGCGCCTCGCCGTCGCGGGTCTCGTCGTCGACGAGCGCGAGGAGAACGCGCAGCTCGCGCACGTCGATCTCGGCGCGCAGATCCTCGATGCGTGCCCGCAAACGAGTGCGGGCGATCTCCCCACCGAGGGAGAGCGCGGAGCCGTGAGAATCAGCGGTTTGCATCGGGCTTGCTGCCAGGGGAGGACAGGGCTGCGCGCGGGGTCACGCGAGAGTGCGCGACTTGCAATGGATGTGGATGGAACACGAGAAGCGCCGCTCTGTTCGACCAGGACTCCGCCTCAAGAGGCATTCTAGACGGGTTGTGACTTCCGGTAACGAAACTCGAACGAAGGTTCCGAGAAAGTGTGCACTCATGGCCCTGATGGGAGCACAACCCAATGCACGCGAGAGCTTTACGTGCGGGAAGAATTCCGAAGATGCGACCAAACTCGGACTCGGGGGTCGCCGCCCCCACAGGTTCGGGACGCTACCCCGGAAGGTCAGTGACCCGGGCGACCCGCCGCCGGGGTACAGGGCCGCCTTCAGGTCGTGTCCACGGAGGAACAAGGTGTCCATCCGCCTGCCGCCAACCGAAAACAGTCCGGGAGGACCCGATCGGCTGGCGAAACTCCACGGGGCGCGATACGCGTACCCCTCTTGGATTGTCCCTGCGGTCAGACTTCAAACGCTCATGTCCGATCCTGATCGCGCTCGACGCGGGGCGGGTCAACGGGCTCCTCGCAGTCGTCGGGTGGTGGCCGGGTTGGGCGCCGTCGGAGGAGAACACGGAGTTCACGACTGTGCAGCGGCCGATCATGAGCGGTGTGGCCCCAACGCGCACGCGGCCGAGTTAAGACCGTTCTCGAGAAACAGGGCTTGTGGTGACCGAGCGCGAGCGACCTCACGTATGAGATCCGCCGCTGGCTGCCAGCCAATCGTCAGTGAGGAACGGCGCGATCGCCCACCGGGAGCGCGAAACGGCGACCGAAGTGACACGGCCGATGGAAGGCCAAACGCCGTGCGGACGTTGGGCCTTTCATGTGGTTGGGGCCGGAAGAACCGCGCTCGACACAAGCTCCGATTTGAATCGAGCGAGGGTAGCAAGCCTGGACCACGTGTTTTTTTTGGTAAGAAGCCGTTTTTATGATGATGGTCAGGTAGCGGATATGTAGTAAAGATATGTAGCGGTTAGGCCGCCTTTCTCAATTTCATTGTTGACGCTGTTCCAATGGACCTGAAAAACATGCAGTTCCTTTCGCTGGCAATCCTCTTTGCGATCATTCCGCTTGCGAGCACATCCTCGACTCCGATGCCGATAGGCGACTACTGCATTCCCGACGGCACGTTTGAGAATCAGTTGTGCGCGAAGCCGTTGACCGGTTGCATCTGCGTTTAGACTTCAGCTTCGTTGACCGTAGGTTCGTACCCTGACTGCGGAGGATGCTGGTACTCATTCGCGGGTGGGTTGAGTTGTGACTCGGGTGCTACGTCAACGGGAATCAGTTGTGGAGGCGAAATTGGCTGCGGACTTCGCGCAGCCTGCGGTGCCGATTGCCCGTGCACTCCGCATCAGGCTTTCTACCCTGTACACGTGGCTTGTGCCCCCCGCAGCGGATCATCGTGGAGAGCTCGATCATGAAGGCAAGATCCATTGTCTCGTCGATCGTACTGGCCAGCGTCGCCTTCGGTGCAGGCTGGCTGTGCAAGCAGGTTACCGACGGGAGTGCGCCAGTTCCGAGTGCTGAGCCCATTCATCCGCTCAGCTCAGGCTCGGCATCAGCCTCGCCAACACGCATCACCAACCTGACGGCGTCTTCTCGAGAAGCAATCCACCCTCAGGACACCCCGGCCCCCGTGATCGAGACGCAGAGAGTCTTCACTGAGCCGACGATGGAGGATGCGCTCGCCGCTTTGGACAGGGCAATCCAGGCCAGTCCGATCTACGAGGACTCGGACGCGCTGTTCGAGGAGAAGTATCGCGGCGTCAGTTTGGAATCCGCGACACAAGCTGCTGAACTACTCAACGAGCGCGTTCAGCGTGAGAAGGAACGCATCATCGAGGAACGCATGCGTCTCGGCCTGTACGACGAGCGCACCAAGGACTCAGGGGAAGCACCCCCCAAGATGACTGGCAAAGGAAAGGGCTTGACAACTTTTGGAATTCGCGAGGCGGTGATGCCCGATGGTTCAGTAAGAGTCAGGACCACGGAGGTCCCTGCTCAGGAATATGCCGAGTTCAACAGTGCCCAGATGGAGTGGTGGTTCCTCCACCGCAAGATACGGGGCAAGGGGCTACTGGTGAAGCCAGCGAGTCTTGAGCAAGCACAGCCGTCTGGCGGATGACTTAGGGTTCATTCACTAAGATGGTCCCCTCGGTCAGGGGAGTCGATTCGGGATTCAATTGATTGTGAGACCGGTCCGCGCACGGCTCGAATCAGTTGTCTATGCTCACGCGAGCATTCGCCAATGGCAGTTCCCCGGGCTCTACTCGAACGCAGGTGAGCAATCCGCGCGTGCACCAGGCAGGATGGGCGCATGAGCCGCGAAAACGAAGTCCTGGAGATCGCGCTCGAGCTCGGTTTCGACCTGTTCGGGATCGCGCCACTCGCGCCCCCGCCGGCCGCGGGTCGCTTCGATGCCTGGCTCGCCGCGGGGAGGCACGGTGACATGGAGTGGCTCGCGCGCGACCGCGAGCGCATCGTCGACCCGCGCAAAGTGCTGCCGCAGGGCATGAGCATCGTGGTCTTGGGGCTCGCGCACTCGCGGGCGGCGGTCGAGCTCGCGGACGGCGCACGCGTGGCCCGCTACGCCGCCGGCCGCGACTACCACAACGTGATGGCGCACAAACTGCGCAAGTTCTCGAGTCGGCTCGAGCGCGCCGGACTCGGTGGGCGTCAGCGCCGCATCGTCGACGCTGGTCCGGTGCTCGAACGCTCGCATGCCGCGGTCGCTGGCGTCGGATTCGAATCGAAGGCTGCAAACCTCCTTCATCCGCGCTTTGGGCCGTGGTTTTTCCTCTCTGAAGTGCTGCTCGAGCACGAACTCACGCCTACGACGGAAGCACCGATCGGTTCGTGCGGCACGTGCACGGCCTGCCTTGACGCGTGCCCGACGCAAGCGATCGTCGCTCCGGGCGTCGTCGATGCGCGGCGCTGCATCAGCTACCACACGATCGAGAACAAAGGCGACATCCCCGACGACATGCGCCGCGGCATGGGCGCGTGGGCGTTCGGATGCGACGTGTGTTCGGAAGTGTGTCCGTGGGGCTCGAAAGCACCCGATGTGGGAGCGCGTTTCGGTCGCCACGAGGCCTTGGCCGGTCAGGGATTGGTCGAGTGGTTGGAAGTGGGCGAAGCGTTCCAAGAGCACTTTCACGGTTCGCCCGTGCACCGACCGGGGCGCGAACGGATCGCGCGCAGCGCCGCGATCGGTCTGGGCAATCGGCCGAGCGACTCAGGGAGGCGGGCGCTGCTCCGCGCGCTGAGTTTCGATCCGTCGACTTTTGTACGAGAGGCTGCAGGATGGGGCTTGGCGCGCGGATTCGGCGCCGAGGAAGCGACGCGGCTGGCCTTGGAAAAAGCGGCCCGTGAGGAGCGCGACCCGGCCGCCCGAGAACGCCTCACGGACCACCGTGCGGCCTGCGACGGCACTCCCTAGTAGGAAGCCGCAATCACGCAGGGCGGGCCTGTGGAGCGTGTCGAAGCATTTGGACAGACCGCGTCCGCGTCGAATTTATAGGACATTGCATTTCCGCCAGGGCGGAGCATAGAATTTTGACTCGCTCTAAATCTGCTGCCAGTAAGCACTTATCCTCTCACGACCTGAGCTTTGCCTGTAGATCCTGTGAACCTTTGTCGCGACCGCACCGTCCGAAGTGACATCGAGCGAGTCGACCCGGCAGGCCGACCTGTTCACGAATTTCGACGCGACTCGCGTGAGCCGAGCGGGCGTCGCGACTCGCGAAAACGGCGGCAAGTCCGGTCCCCATACGAAGTTGCATTCACGGCGAGCGTCGGAGAGCGCACTTGGCCGACGCCTTGCTTCTACCTGGGCAGACCCGCCACTCACGAAAGCCAACGATGGAAACCCGCGACTACTACAGCGACCACAAGTACTGCCAAGCCTGCCAGAAGTACGTTTCGTACCTGATGAGCATGGATCACTCGTACTGCATCGAGTGCGGCGAGCGCGTGAAACTGTTCTCGAAAGAAGATTGGGTGAACTTCAACGAGACCCTGACCCGTCAAAAACCCAAAGGCGGTCGCCCGCGCAAGCAGCGCGGCAAGGAATCGGCCTGATCGACGCGCACTCCACTTTCGCGGCGCTCACGTAGCGCTGCGAGTCCGAAACGAACACTCCAGCACAAGCTTCTCTCTCTCCCTGACCCTGGCCTCGCCCGGCGCGCAAAACGGCGCCCGTTCCACTGGACCCGTCACCTCCTCACAAGGTGTCGGGTCCTTCTCATTCGTGAGGAGCAATTCGTCGCGCGAGCGTGATTGCGGCGTGCCGCGTCTCGTCGATCGCTCTGACCTCAGCGCACGAGTCTCGCGCGTGCGCGAGCCGCCCCGGCCGCATCGCCGATCGATTCGAACCAGTCGTGCAACGCACGCCACGCTCGCTGATCGTCGCTGGCCCGCAATTCGAGCGTGCGCGCTGTCGCGGCCCCCCGGTCCAAGTCGCGGAGCGCACGACAAGCGTCCAGTTCGGCGCGCGACACAGAAACGTTTTCGAGCAGGCGCGGCGCGAGCGACAGCCGCTGGAGCGCGACGCGGATGGCACCTGGTGCGCCGTGCGCGACGCAGGCGTCCAGCCAGGCGACGAAGCGCTGGGCATCGTCCGGATCGAGCAGCAGTCGCGTTTCCGCGTTGCGCACACGTGCCACGGACTGCGACAACGCTTCGAAGCGCGAGCGCGCGGTTGCGGCGGCCTCGGTTTGCCCCTCTTCTTCGAGAATGCGCGCGAGCGTGAACCACGTGCGTGGCTCGTGCGCGTCGAAGCTGAGAGCGCGCTCGGCGGATTCGCGCGCGATTTTCAAGTCACCGAGATCGAAGGCGATCGAAGCCTTCCACGACCACGCTTCGTCGTTCCGAGGTGCGAGCTCGGTGACTCGCCCGAGCTTCACGAGCGCGCCCGCGCCGTCGCCGAGTCGCCAGAGTGAAAGTGCGAGTCCGCGCAACGCTTCGAAATCGTGCGGAGCTTTCGCGAGCACGCGCTCGTAGTGCGCTTGCGCCTCGTCGTAGCGACCGAGCGAATACAGATCGTGCCCGAGCATGCGCGTTTCACCGACGCGTTCGGGCGCAATTTCGACGTAGCGTGCGAGCATGTGCGCCGAATCGCCGTAGCGCTGCAAGCGGTAGTAGAGGACGCCCGACATGTGCAGTGCCGGCGGAAAGTCCGGTGCGCGCCGCAAGATCTCGTGCAGTTCGCCGAGTGCGAGCGCGAAATCAGCGCGCACAATGGCCTCGCGCGCGCGCGCGATCCGATCGAGCACGATGGCGTCCTCGAACTTCGCGATGTCGAAGTCCTTCCATGTGTCATCCGAGGCGTGCGGCAAGCGCTGCGGATCCACAGCCAAGATCGCTGCTCGATCGATGCGCATCGCGGGCGTGATCGAGTCACCACCGGCGGAACTCTGTACGGCGGACGCAGCCTGCGAGGCGGCGATGTCTGTCGCGCCGCCGTGCGGGACAAGAGCGCATGCGGCGAGCAGCACGACGCAGATCACTCGTCGCTCTCCGTGATCGTGAGGATGCGATCGAGCGCGACCTCCTTCACGACTTGTTCACGGCCTGAAGGCCAGCGCACGCGCAACGTGTCGATCTTCTTCACGCCGCCGAGTCCGAAATGCGCCTCGGCAGGCACAGCCGATTGAAATCCGCCAGCGGTGCGCACTTCGCTCGCCATCGAACCGCCATCCCACGCCACGATGATTTTCGCGCCGATTCCCAGGCGATTCCCGTCCTTTCCAACGAGGCGTACGCGCAGCCAGTGAGCGCTCTCCGCACGCTTTGCGATGTTCTCGAAGACCATCACCGGACCTTCGACGTTCACCACGACAAGATCGAGATCGCCGTCGTCGTCGAGATCCGCCCTAGCACAGCCACGCGCTTTCAGCGGTCCGACGTCGGCGAATTCTCCGAGCGTGAAACGAGTGCGACCGTCGTTCACGAAGAGTTGCGGTTCTTGTGCGTAGCTCGTGTCCGTGCCGGCGAGATCCGCCTCCGGGTAGACGTGACCGTTCATCACCGAGATGTCGAGGTCGCCGTCGAGATCGAAATCACCGAGCGTCGTCCCCCATTTCAAGAAGCCGAGGCTCGGCCCTGCGAGCTGAGCTTGCGCCGAACGCTCGCGAAAGCTGCCGTTCTTCGACGAGAGATAGAGCACGCTGTTCTCGCCCGAGAAGTTGGTGACGAAGAGATCGGGCCGCAGATCGCCGTTCAAATCGCCGCACGCGATGCCCATCGAAGCTTGCTCGCGACCGTTCGCGTCGTGGCTGACTCCGCGGCGCAGACCGACTTCGGTGAACGTCCCGTCGCCCTGATTCTCCCACAGGAAATTCGGCGTCGAATCGTTCGCGACGTAGATGTCAGTATCACCGTCGTCGTCGTAGTCGAACGTCATGACGCCGAGGCCGAAACCCGCGTCTTTGGGCCGAAAACGTGCCTTTTCGGTGACGTCCTCGAACGTGCCATCGCCCTGGCCGCGGTACAACCGATCGCAGGTCGGCGTCAGACCCTCGGGTCCGCACATGACGGGATGACCTTTCCAATTGCAGCTGCCGCTCCCCTTCTGCGCGACGGTTTTCGCGTCGAACGCGAGATAGTTCACGACGACGAGATCGAGCTTCCCGTCGCGATCGAAATCGAGCGGTGCAGCGCTCGTCGCCCACTCACCTCGAGCGAGACCCGACTTCTCGACTTCGACGAAGCCCTTCTCGCTGTCGTTCGTGAAGATCCTCGAGGCACCCCAGTCGGTGATCACGAGGTCGAGTCGCCCGTCGCCGTTCCAATCGCCAGTAGTACCCCCCATGCCCCAGCGGCCAGCCGGAATGTTCCAGCGCTCGCCGGCAGGGCGAAACGTGCAATCGCCGTTGCCGAGGAACAAGCGCGGCGCGAATCCTGGCTCGCCTTTTTGCGCTCGTTCGATCGTCGATCCGTCGACGATCACGCAGTCGACGCGTCCGTCGAGATCGAAGTCGCCGAGCAACACTCCCCCGCCGTTCACCTCGACGATCCAGTTCTTCGAAGTCGAGCCACAGGTGGTGACGACGCCGGGCAGCGCGCGCTCGCCGATGCTCCGGAACATGGGTTGAGACTCGCCTGAATCGGCGGACGGACTCGACAGAAGTAGCACCAGTATCCAATCCGTCGCCGACCCTCGCAGGATCGGTTCACAACCAATTCGTAAGGCTCGCAGCAAGGAGCCGACGCTCCGGAACGCGAGCGCGATCTCACGGGATTCGAGACCCTCGTGAGCGAGCGAGGCCATCAGCGCGCCGAACAGCGAGAACGAATTCGAGCGCATCACCCGAGCCACGATATCGAGCGCTTGTACAATTCGGAGCATGTTGCGCGCGATCTTCACGAGCTGGGCTTTTCTGGCTGTGGCGTCACTCGCCACCGCAACCGACTATTCACTGCCCGGGCCGCGCAGCGCCGGATACACGACGGTCACCGTCACGCGCGCGAACAACACGACGTTCACGGCGCGCTTCTTCTATCCGGCGCTGACCACCGGTTCAGGCGCGGCCTTCGACGCGACGGGTGCGCCCTATCCCGCGATCACGTTCGGCCACGGCTTCTTGCAGGCGCCGAGCGCGTACCAAGGCACGCTGCAACATCTCGCGACGTGGGGTTATTTCATCATCGCGAGCGAGTCGCAGGGTTCGTTCGCGCCGAGCCACCAAGGCTTGGCCGACGACATGCGCACCACCCTCGATTGGTTGAGCGCGCAGAACGCGAACGCGAGTTCGCCCTACTTCGGCCGCGTCGACGTGAACGCGTACGGTATGTCGGGTCACTCGATGGGCGCCGGATGCAGCATCCTCGCGGCGGCCGTCGATCCGCGCGTCAAGGCGCTTGCCAACATGGCCGCGGCCGAGACGAGTCCGTCGGCGATCGGTGCAATCGCTAACGTGAATTGTCCGGTGATGTTGCTCTCCGGATCACAGGACGGGACGGTCCCGGTCGCGACGAACGGTCAGCTCATGTACGCAGCCGCGCACGCGCCGCGACAGTTGCCGGTGATAACGGGCGGATACCACTGCGGCTTCGTCGACACGCCATCGTTCGGTGGTTTGGGCTGTGATTCGGGCTCGATTCCGAAGGCGATACAGCTCGCGATCGCGCGCCGGAAGCTCACGTCGTTCTTCGAGACGTATCTGCATCGCAACGCGAGCGCGTGGGGTCAGACGTGGGGCGAGGGCGTGCAAACGGACAGCGCCGTCCTCACGACGCTCGACGCGGGATGTCGCGTGCGGATCGCGAATTCGAGGGTCGGCGCGAGCGCGGGTTCGACGGTCGAAGTGCGCGGCGCGATCGAGAACACCGACAACGCGCCGGATGGGTATACGTTGTTCGCCGAGGGCGTGAGTTGGCCGATGACGTTTGGGAGCACGGTGACGCCGACCGCGGCGACGGGAGAGAGCGTGCCGTTTATTTTGAGGGTTACGATTCCGGCGGGGACGGTGAGCGGGATCTCGCGCATCGTCGTGTCGGCGCGCAGGAATTCGGATGTGGGAACGCGGGCTTTTGGGGAGTGCGGGGTGAAGGTGAGATAGATGCGGCCGCGTCGGCGAGTTTGGCGACGCTAGCCGCGTCGGCGAATTCGCCGACGCCAGCATTAGAGGGAGCCAGCCCACCAGCAAAAACCGTCACGCTCACCGAGCGCACCCTTCAGGCTGGAGCGAAGCGACAAAAAAGTCTGTGCGATGTCGTGATCGAGATCTCGAGCCGAGCACAGCAGCGACTTGACATGCGCTACAGCTCGGTGCGCGCACGACTGAAGCTGCACAACTTGATCGTCGTCGCGCTGGCACGCTAGCTGTTGGGCTTCATCTGGGCGATCGGAACCCAAACCGCGAACGAACTAGCAGAACAAGCGCTCGCCTGAGCGAGCGACTTCGCGACCGGAACAACCGGAACAACCGGACGACGAGACGACGAGACGACGAGACGACGAGACGAAGAGACGACGAGACGAAGAGACGACGAGACGAAGAGACGACGAGACGAAGAGACGAAGAGACACAGACGAAACTAGACACTTGGAGGAGGGAATCCTCGTGGTC
>JAWXBU010000253.1:0-5097 GCA_034440255.1 Planctomycetota bacterium
CGCTGATTCCTGACAGGTGAGTGGCGGAGTACCGCCATTCACCTGCCAGGAATTCTGTCAAGAGAAGAAAAGGGGCGTGGCGGCGGAGTGTGCTGAGTTATTCGGGATGGAAACGTCAGTTTCGAGCTGGGCGTGGCGGCCAAGTGTGCTGGCCCGGCGACCAAGTGCGGTTCCGTGTCGGTATGGAAACGTCGGTTCCGGTGAAGCTGGGCGTGGCGGTGGAGTGTGCCGAGTTGCTCGGAATGGAAACGTCAGCTCCGATGAAGCTGGCCGCACGATCAAGTCCGGCTCCATCTCGGAACGGAAACGTCACTTCCAGTGATGGCTCCCCGTTTCACACTACCCCAAAGCCGCGCGAGATCCCGATGGCTGCCGCCAGTTGGCTTCACGCCTCTGCGTCAACCCTCTCATTCACGCACACGACATCTCACATATCGCAAGGATGCTCGAAGCTCAACACATCCGACCTCACCCCCGCCCCAAACGAAAGCGACCCCGGCACAAAGTCCAGGGTCGCCACCAGAGCGAACACCATGACGTGTTCACTCTCGATCTTCAGATCGTCAGCTCACGGCGTCGTCGTCGTGTCGCCAATCGGACCGGCCGGAGCAAGCAAGTCACCCTTGATGTTCGTCTGGTCGACCATGTAGGGGATGTCGGCCATGCCGTACGTGCTGATCGTCTCGTCGAGCACGGCGATGATCGACGGGTTCGCGATCTGCGTGTTCGTCGACGAAGCGCTCACGCCACGGATGCGCATCCAGCCGGTCTCGACGCTCGGGGCACCTTGCAGCACGCCCTGACCGCCGTTGGCCTGGAGGAACGTGTTGTTGAAGAGGTTGTCGATGCCGTCCGGGCCACCGTGCGGAGCCGTCTTCGACAGCGGAACCTTGGCCCAGCAACGCCACTGGTACTGCGTCGAGAAGCAGTTCTCGTAGTCGTCGTACACGAAGAAGTTCGCGGTCGCGAGGAATTCGAAGCGACCCGAGAGGTTGACGAGGACGAGCTCGCTCTTGCGACCGTTGCCTTGACCGAAGAAGTGCGGGACCAAGATCTCGTTCCAGGTGCGCTCGTACTCGACGCCGTTCAGGTCGCGAGCGCCGTCACCGTCTTGGTCCGTCGGGCTGCCGTCGGTCGTGCCGAACGTACCGGCGCGGAAGCCGATCGGATTGTACGAGTAGTTGAACGTGGTGATGCCGTCGAGCTGCATCTGGCTGCCGATCAGCCAATCCCACTTGATCGCGGCACCCGTGGCGACGTCGACCGCGTAGACGTAGAGGAAGCCGCGCGCAGAAGCCGAGTTGTGATTGCTGGCGATGACCGTGACGAGGTCGTTCGGCGTGAGGTTCTCGAAGCGGTCCGTCTCTTGGCAAGTGGTGCCGTCGATGTAGACGAAGTGCGCCCGGATCGTCGGGGAAGTGTGCAGCGCTTGTGGTCCCGTCTTCGTGTTGGCCACGGAGATCAGGGTGAAGACGCCCGGGTTGCTGTTGTACTCAGGGAAGAGCAGCAGGGACGAGGGGGTATCGGCGCCGGCGCGCGCGATCGTCGCGAGGCTCGCGACCGTGGCTAGGGAAAGCAGCAGTTTCGAAGTCATGTTGAGTCCTCAGTAGAGGCAGGGTTTGATCACATTGGAAACAGACGGTGTTTGTCGATTCCGCTCGCTCGCGAATGCGCGACTCGCGCGACGCTCGGTTGTTCGAAGGCCTCGCATTTCGAACGCGCCGTCGCCTCGAGGCCCGAGTGACGAGTGCGCTCTGAAATCCAGAGACCGCAAGGCAGGTTCGAGGTGGATGCAGCGCTCTCCACGAACAGGACTTGCTTGGTGCGAGTTCTCACACTGACGGACACTTCGTTCCAGTCGATTCCAGGAATCCGCGTCTAGGCTTCAGACTGTTTCCCAATCGTGGGAAAATGACGACGTGGTCGCATGGATTCGAGTCGTGAGTTGGGAGCACATGCTCGGCGCACCCTGGCCAGTGCCGAGTCCGTCTGCACTCCAGTTCCAGAGGATCAGGCTGTGCGATCGACAGCGCCAAGTGCGTCGCGATCCTGCACCGCGGTGCTCGTGATTTCAGGAGGACGTAGGCTGGCGACCTTCGTCGACCGTTGTCTGTGGCTCCGACTCGTGAAAGAACAGTGATGTGACGAACGAGAACGAACCCATTCTGTCGCCCGGCGAGGCATTGACGCAGCCGGCGCCGATCCTCGCGAACGCGGTGCCGAACGATGTGCCGGTCGTCGCGCCGAACGACGCCGACACGATCCTCTTGGTGCCCGTGCGCAACATGGTGCTCTTTCCGACGGTCGTCCTGCCGGTGGTCGTTTCGCGCCCGCGTTCGATCGCGACGATTCAGGAAGCGGTCCAAAAACCGCAGCAAATCGGCCTGATTTTGCAGCGCGACGGCAAAGTCGAGGATCCGTCGCGCGCGGACTTGTACGACGTGGGGACCGTCGCCGAGATCGTGCGTTACCTCACCGCACCCGACGGAAAGCACCACGCGATCTGTCAGGGACAGCAGCGCTTTCGCTTGCTCGAGATCCTCGAGCCCGCACCCGAGCAACGCGGTTGGCGAGCGCGCATCCAGCGCATCGAGGAAGTTCCCGGAGATCACAAGCACCTCGAACCGCGTTTCTTGGCCGTGAAACAGCAGGCCGGCGAAGTGTTGCAACTCTCGCCCGGCGCGCCGGAAGATCTCGTCAACGCGGTAGCGAACATCACTTCGCCTGCGAATTTGTGTGACATGGTCGCGACTTTCCTCGACATCTCCGTCGCGGACAAACAGGAACTGCTCGAGACCTTCGACGTCGAGAAGCGACTCGAGAAGATCGGCGCGCAGCTCGGGCGACTGAGCCAAGTACTACAACTGTCGCAGAAGATTCGCGCCGAGACGAAGGGCACGCTGGACAAGGCGCAGCGCGAGTATTTCTTGCGCGAGCAATTGCGCCAGATCCAGAAGGAATTGGACGGCGAGGACGGAGGCGGCGAGCTCGGACCGCTCAAGCGCGCGCTCGACAAAGCTGAGCTCCCGCCCGAAGCGCGGAAAGAAGCCGACCGCGAATTGGTGCGCCTCGAACGCATGAACGAAGCCTCGTCGGAGTACTCGACGACGCGCACGTACTTGGACGTCTTGTCGGAACTGCCGTGGTCGGTGAAGACGTTGGACAATCTCGATCTGGCGCGCGCGCGCGAGGTCCTCGACGCCGATCACTTCGGCCTCGAGAAGGTCAAGCGCTTGATCCTCGAGTACCTCGCCGTGCGCAAATTGAAGCCCGACGGCCGCCGCGCGAATTTGTGTCTCGTCGGTCCGCCGGGCGTCGGCAAGACCTCGCTCGGGCAGTCGATCGCGCGCGCGATGGAGCGCAAATTCGTGCGTGTTTCGCTGGGCGGAGTGCACGACGAAGCTGAGATCCGCGGTCATCGTCGAACGTACGTCGGCGCGATGCCGGGTGTGATCGTGACCAGCTTGAAGAAAGCCGGCAGCACCAATCCGGTGTTCATGCTCGACGAGATGGACAAGCTCTCGCGCAGCTTTCAAGGCGATCCGTCGTCGGCGCTGCTCGAAGTGCTGGACCCCGAGCAAAACCGCGCGTTCCGCGACAACTACTTGGCCGTGCCCTTCGACCTCAGCCAAGTGCTCTTCATCGGCACGGCGAACGTGCTCGAGGACATTCCATCGCCGTTGCGAGATCGCTTCGAGATCATCGAGTTGCCCGGCTACACGCGTCTCGAGAAGATCGCGATCGCCGAGAAGTACTTGTGGCCGCGCCAGCTCGAGCAAGCTGGCCTCGCACCGAAGAACACGCGCCTCGAGAAGCGCGCGCTCGAGCGCATCGTCATGGCCTACACGCGCGAAGCAGGCGTGCGTTCGCTCGATCGTCAGCTGGGATCGATCGCGCGTTTCGTTGCGGCTGAAACAGCGGTTTCGACGCCGAAAAAGCGCACTTTGAACATCGCGGACATCGAGAAGATCCTGGGGATCCCGCGCTACGAGGACGAGGTGAAAAACCGCACGTCGCTGCCCGGTGTCGCGACGGGACTCGCGTGGACGCCGGTGGGCGGCGGCATTCTGTTCGTCGAAGCCACGAGCATGCCGGGCAAGGGCAAGTTGATCCTCACCGGTCAGCTCGGCGACGTGATGCGCGAGAGCGCGCAGGCGGCGCTCAGCTTGGTGAAGACGCGCGCCGCTTCACTCGGCATCGACGCGAAGTTTTTCGAGACGCACGACGTGCACGTGCACTTGCCTGCGGGAGCGATTCCGAAGGACGGTCCGAGTGCCGGTGTGACGCTCTTCACAGCACTCGTGTCCTTGCTCGTCGGACGCACCGTGAAGAGCGACGTGGCGATGACGGGCGAGATCTCGTTGCGCGGGCTCGTGCTCCCCGTCGGCGGGATCAAAGAGAAAGTGCTGGGCGCGCATCAAGCCGGGATCCGTCACGTGCTTCTGCCGGAGCGCAACAAAGCCGACCTGGCCGACGTTCCGGAGTCGACGAAGAAGGACATGAAGTTCACGCTCATCGCGAACGTGGATGACGCAATGCGCGCGGCACTCTCCGGCACAGCCGCCAAAAAAAAGCGCAGCACGGGACCCGAGTCCACGCGCCGCGCTGCGAAATCACGCTCGAAGCGTGACGCTCAGAAGTAGGTGATCGCGACCGCCTCCGTCGTGGCGAAGCGCGAGGCGGGCGTGAAATCGAGCACGAACCATTGCGCGAAGATCTGAGTGCCGATCAGCAGGGGATCGTTCGAGATGGGCAGCGTGACGGAACCGAACCCGTTGCCGACACCGACCCCGCCGAGCGTGCCCACGCGCACGATGCTCTGGATGCTCGACAGCTGCACGTGCAGCGTCGCGCCCTGGAACAGCGTGCCGAACGGATCCGCAGTGTTCGACAGGACCAGGATGCCGTCGCGCCCGCCATTGGCGCGATCGATGGCCACGGTGAACCCTCCATTGCCGACAGCCGGAGGTTCGTTCGCGATCATGCGCGGCACGACATTGCCGCTGCCCGGTGTGCCTGCCCCGTAGTGCAGCGGCACGCGTGTCGATTCGCTGTAGAGCAGCGGACGATCGAACGGTGCCAGTCCTGCCGCGATGC
>JAWXBU010000254.1:0-56006 GCA_034440255.1 Planctomycetota bacterium
TCGACCGGTGATTGCTTCGAGTCCAGCACGGTCAAGAGCGATTTGAGAGCGCGTTCGATTTCGTCGAGACGAGCTAGCACCGTTCGTTGTTCGTCGTGGATGCTCATCCGTCTACGTGCTCACCAGTAGGGGTTTCGATGAGCAGCCAGGCGTCCAACAGGACGGCCAACACTTGACGGGCTTCACGCAGTGGTTGTGGATCGTCGTGCAGCAGCGCTTTGCCGATGCGTTCCTCGCAGAACAAATAGAGTTTCTCGAGGTTGGGTGCGATGTCCGATCCTTCGATCGGCACCAGGGACAGGCGGAGCTCGATGACGATCGCGTCCGCCTTCTTGGCCCACGCGACGAAGGCCTTGCGGTTCTCCTTCGGCGACGTCGCGATGGCGCGATCGAGGAAGCGCACAGACCCTTCGACCAGCATGCGTACCAACTTGATCGGCGGCGCATTCTCGACAGCACTTTCGAGGTAGTGATCGGCGACGTTCCGGATGGTGGCGTTGTGGGTCATCAGCTGAGTCCTGCGATCGCGGCGGCGAACCCCGCGCCTTTCGAATTGATTTGTCCGATCAGCGATTCCAGGCGGGCAAACCGCAGGAACAGGTTGGATTGGTATTCGTCCACCTGCGACTGCTTCTTCGCGATCTCGCTGTCGAGGGAGCGCATCTGCTTCGTGATCGTCTCGGTGCGGGAGTTGAACAGGCCTTTGACCGTCGTGCCGCTGTTGCCAGCCGCGTTGTTGAGCATGCGGTCGATGGATCGCACCAAACTGGCCGCGATACCGGAATCGGCCGTCGTGTCGGTGAAATATTCGGGCGTGTTGACCACGGCGCCGCCGTTGTCGAAGCCGTCCGAGTCCACGAACAGGTCCGCGAGCGCGCTGAGATCCCCCGCCAGTTTGCCGTCGAACGTGGTCGCGTCGATGGAGAGCGTCCCGTCGCGTTGCGCCTTGATGCCGACGACGCTCAGCGTCGAATACCCCGCTGTGTCGTTCACGACGTCGTCGATGGGCACGTCGAAGAGCGCGGTGTTGATCGCGCTGCGGACGCCTCTCAACAACGAATCGCCGAAGAGGACGCCGCCCGCTCCCGCATCCTGGGAGTAGGTGTTCTGCGTGTTCACGAATCCGATGATCGCGTTGTACGAATCGACGAACTCCTGCACTTTGCCCTTGATCGCGGTCTTGTTCGGTTCGGCGGAGAACGTGATCTGTGTGGCGGGATCTTCGGCCTGAGCAGTGAACGAGATGCCTGTGATGACGTCCGTGAATTCGTTCGTCGAACGCTCGACCTCCAGTCCGTCGACGATCGCGAAGGCGTTCAAACCCACCGTGATGTTGTTCGTGCTCTGAGCAATACCTGCACCGTTGGCAGCCGTGCCGTCGATGGTCAAGTCTTCGACGGTGCTGACCAGGTCCGTGATGCGCGCGGATTCTCCGCTCGATTTGGAGGTCAGGACGAGTTTGAAATCGGGCGCTGACGCAGTGCCTGTGTTCACGACGGTTGCGGCCACTTCGTCGCCCGCACCCTCGTTGATCGCGGCAGCGATCTGGTCCAGCGACGAGAGCGCGGGATCCACGGGGATCGAATGCGGATGTCCATTCACCGTGAAGCTGACCGATTGACCGCTGGTGTCCGTCAAATTAGTCGTGGCGTCGTCGACCCCGTCGAAGGCCCAACGATCGACAGCCGCCAGCTGTTCGACGATCAGTGTGTGCGAGGTGGCTGCAGCGGAGCCCGTGGCCGACACGCTCGCGACGCCTTCCTTGCTGACCTTGGTCGTGAACTCCAGGAAGTCGGACTTCGTCGACAATTCCTTGGCCTTCGCCTTGAGGTCCGTCACCAACGTCTTGAGACGCGTGATGCCGCTGAGCTTGTTCTTCTGCGCGGTCTTCTTCGTGTTGAGCGCATTGATGGGCAGGCTCTCGATCTGCACGAGCTTCTGCACGATGCTGTTCGTGTCGAGACCGCTGGCGATGCCGCCGACTCCGAGACCGCTTCCGAAAGTGACCATGGTGAAATCCTTCGATCACGGCTGGTATCCGCGATCCTCGTTGTTATCGGACGGCAGCCCATCGCGCATGAGTGCCCGCATCGCGTCGAAACGAAAAAAGGAGGCCGTCTCGAGGACGACCTCCTTCCCGAAGCGAACTTCGACTTACGACTAACCGCGGAGGAGCGAGAGGGCGATCTGCGGTTGCGTGTTGGCTTGCTGCAGGACCGACGTGGCGGCTTGTTGCAGAACCGTGTTACGCGTCAGTTCCGCGGTTTCCGAGGCGAAGTCGACGTCGCGGATGCGGCTCTCCGACGCGCTGAGGTTTTCGCGCGCGGTTTGGATGCTGCCGAACGCGCTGTTGAGGCGGTTCTGAGCGGCGCCGAGGCTACCGCGGCCCGTGTTGACCGCGTCGATCGCAGCGTCGATGTCCGCGAGAGCGGCCGTCGCGCCCGAGGCGGTCGTCGTGTCGATCGAGTCGACGCCGAGCGTCGCGACCTTCGTGTCCTGGAGCGCGATGTCGATCTGTTGGGTCGCACCGCTGTTGATGCCGACTTGGATCGAGGCCGTCGTGCCGGAGCCGTCGAGCAGTTGAACGCCGTTGAACTCCGTCGTGTCGGCGATGCGGTCGATTTCGCTGACGAGCGACTGAACTTCGTTGTCGATCGTGGCGCGTTCTTCCGTGCCGAGCGTGCCGTTGGCAGATTGAACGGCCAACTCGCGGATGCGGTTCAGGATGTTGCTCGTCTCTTGGAGAGCGCCTTCCGCCGTTTGCGTCAGCGAGATGCCGTCTTGCGCGTTCCGACCGGCTTGGTCGAACGAGCGAATCTTGGAGCGCAGTTTTTCGGACAAGCCGAGGCCAGCGGCATCGTCAGAGGCTTGCGTGATGCGGAGGCCAGACGACAGGCGTTGGTAGTTGCCGCCCAAGCGATCGGACACCGAATTCAGGTTCTTTTGCGCGTTCAGCGACGCGATGTTCGTGTTGATTCTCAGTCCCATGACATTCCTTGCAGCTTTGAGTGTCTACTCGAGGTTCGCGCTGTCATCCCGGTTGGGAGGGCGACCTCGGGGTTAGTTCTCGGACCCTCCCAGATCGGCGTGAGCGTCTTCGCCTTCTTTTTGGGAATCGCCGCTTCGTTCCAGGCGGAAAAGTCTTCGGTGTCTCCGGCAATCGGCCGATGCAGAGCACGTGAGGGTGATCCCGCGACAACAAGAATCGACCGCGCACTCGATCGAGTGGGGCGCGAGCCGTGCGATGGATGTGGTGCTCGTCGCCGTCGAGCGCGCGTCGGCCGCGCCGCGCACGACGGTGCTCATCGCCGGCGAATCGGGTGTCGGAAAAGAACTCGTCGCGCGTGCGATCCACTCGCGATCGGCCCGTGCACAGCGTCCGTTCGTCGCCGTGAATTGCGCGTCGCTCGGTGAAGGCCTGCTCGAAGCCGAGTTGTTCGGATACGCGGCGGGCGCCTTCACGGGAGCACTGCCCGGCGGACGCGATGGGCTCTTCGCTGCGGCCGAAGGCGGAACGATCTTGCTCGACGAGATCGGCGAGCTCGACCTGACCTTGCAGGCACGACTCCTGCGCGTGTTGCAGGAAAGAACGTTTCGTCCCGTCGGATCCGACGTCGAACAACCGATGGACGTGCGCATTCTCGCGGCGACGAATCGCGATCTCTCGCGCATGGTTGCCGAGGGACGCTTTCGCGAAGACCTCTACTACCGCTTGAACGTGTTGTCGATCCGCGTGCCGTCGTTGCGCGATCGCCGCGAGGACGTGGCGCCGCTCGCGTTGCGCTTCGCCACGGACTTGACGGCCGAAATGTGCCTGAAAACAGGCGGTTTTGCCGACGGAACGTTGGATCGGCTCGCGCGACATGCCTGGCCGGGCAACGTGCGCGAACTGCGCAACGTCATCGAACGTGCGCTCGTCCACTCGGCGGGTGCACCGATCGCAATTGAACACTTGGGTCTCGAGGAGAGCGTTGAAACGATTTCCCAGTCGAGCGGAATGCTGGTGCTCGATGTCGCGGACCGCTCGCTGAAGAACGTCGAGCGCGCGTTGATCGAGCGTGTGCTCGTCGAAGTGTCGGGCAATCGTTCGGCAGCTGCTCGCGCGCTCGGTGTGAATCGCGCGACGCTCTACAACAAGCTGCGCACGTACGACCTCTCTGCCTGATCTAGCAGCCGGTGGTTCACGGCCGGGAAAGTCTGCGCGAATCGCGAAGGAAACGCACGGTCGAGAGCTCGACCTTCAAGGTTTTCCGAGGTCACGTCGAAAAGTTGTCTACCCCACGAGGAGCAATCGAGCTCGCGCGGGACATCCCTTCCCAACATGAACGAGGCGAACCCCATGCGCGACGTCCGTAACGAAGTCGAGAACGAAGCGAAGCGCGTCTTCGAGCGCACGTTCAGTGCTGCGTCGGGACTTCCGACCCGTGCGGCACGATCCGTCGTCGCGTTTGCGCTCGAAGCCGGATTCGGTCCAGCCTGTCGCGCGCGCATCGGCAGCGCTCTCGCCGAAGTCGTCGACAACGCGGTGCGGCGTGGGTATCCGACGACTCCCGGAACGATCGACGTCCAAGCCGAGGTCCAGGCTCGCGAGCTCGTCGTCACGGTCACGGATCACGGGATCGGGTTCGACACGGAACTTCTCGACGACGACCTGTTGTCGCGGCCCTTGTACAGCGGTTTGGCGCGAGCCTCAGCGTTGTCCGACGGGCTCGCACTCGATTCGGAAATCGGCACGGGGACGACCGTCGTCCTGCGCTTCGCCGCCGCTTCGTCGGCCTTCGACTCAGACGGCACGGTCGACCTGACCGACCACGATTTCCTCGCACCCGACACTGCGCGACGCGTGCTGCACACGCTGCGACGCCACGAAACTTCGTCCACCCACCAACTGTCGCCTGCGCTCGCCGTCGTCGTCGGCCGTTTGCTCGCGGGGCCCGAACCGCGCGCTCTCGTCGATCGCGCACTCTGGAGCTGATCCATGGTCAACAACGATCACCTCGATACGGCGAAAACGAACGACGAAGACGAGGACCTCTTCGACTTCCCGCGCATCGAATTGACGCTCACGGGCTTGCGAGACGCGTCGTTCGTCGGGTCCACGGCGTCGACGATGCCTCCGCCCGCGCCGTCGCTCGCTTCGGTCGCCGCACCTTTGCCGCGCGAAACCACTCCTCCTCCGCCGGTCCAATCGGCGACGACGGTCACTGCGCACGCGACCCCGTCGATCAAGCACGTCACTCCCGCGCCGTCGACTACGACCTCGACGCCGATATCGAATCCGCCGGCCGACGTGCCTGGGCCGCGACGGACGCGACCGCTCATGTTGGTCGCATCGCTCGTTCTCCTGTTCGGATTGAACGCCGCCGGATTCTTCTATCTGTGGAAGACGCGCGTCACGTTCGGAGCCGGCATCGAGGAGATGCGCACGGAACTCGATGACGCGTCGAAGCGACTCGAACGCGCACGACGCGAGACATCGGCCCAGGCCAGCACGGCCATCCTGAGCGAAGACGAAGTCGAGATCGCGCGCATCAACGCGCTCGAGCGCTCGTCGATCGTCATGGCCGAGAACGAAATATTCGGTGGCGAGTACGGCGCCGCGCGTCAGCGTCTCTACAAGCTGCTCGCCGAGGCCGATCGCATGAACAAGAGTCTGCGCGCCGAAATCGAACCGCGCGCGACGTACCTGATCGCGAAGAGCTACCTCGACGAGGCGCGCGCTCGCAAGGGAGACAACAAGTGATTCAGGCTTTGTTTCTAGCTGTTTCCGCTATGTGCGCGACTCCGGCCTTCACCGAGGTCGAGGTCGTCGAAAAGGACGGCGAGATCGTCTGCACCGTGCACGCCCGCCACGTTCCGATCGACGAATTGATGCGCCAGATCGGTCGTGAGTCCGGCCGCACGATCGAAGGGCTGGCCGAACTTCGCGAGTACCCCGAGGTCGAAATCGACCTCGTCGAGCGCCCGATCGACCTCGTCGTCGAGCGCGTGTGCGGCGCCGCCGGGCTGCGTGCCCAAGTCAAATCGAAGTCCATCACGGTCAAGTCGGACCTCGACGGTTCTGCCACGACGGACGAACTCATCGACATGGCGGACGTGATGTTCGTCCGCGCGCTGCGTCACTTCCCCGAAGCACCGCAGGCTGCGGAAGCCGAGTTCTTGCTCGGCGACATCCAAGAGCGGCGCAAGAACCAAGGTGCGGCTCGAACGCACTACGACACCCTGATCCGCGCGTTCCCCGAGTCGCCTTTCTACATCGAAGCCTTGATGCGCACGGGCACGATCCTCTCGCGGCTCGGATCGTGGCGCGATGCGGCGACCTACTGGTCGCGCGTGGCGAACCATCCGCCGCCCAATTCGTACGCCGTGTTCGCCCGTGTCGAACTGGCGCGCAGCTTGGCGATGTCGGGCGATGGGCGACAAGCACTCACGATGATCGACGCGCTCGACCAAACAGCGCCACCGGTGAATCTCGCCGAGCGTGCCGATCGCATGTACGTGCGCGCTGCTGCGCTCGTCGCTGCCGGTAACGGCAAGGAAGGTCTCGAGACGCTCGAAGAAGCGATGAAGGCCGGCCTCGATCAATCCGTGACGGTCGATGCTGCGCGACTGCGCGCCGACGCGCTCGATCATGCCGATCGGCCCACAGAGGCATCGCGTGCGTGGCTCGCTTTCGCGCGGACGTGCGAGGACGATCGCAAGAAGGACGCCTACGTCAGAGCCGCTCAAAGTGCTGAAAAAGCTGGTGATTTGCTGGGCATCTTGTTCATCGAACGCACGGCCGTGGGCAGCGGTGCGGAAGCTCGCATCCGGCCGATCGCCGATGCAGCTCGCACGACGCTCGGTCTCGAGGAACACGACGAAGAGAGTTTGATCGAGCGCCTCTCGCGCGCCGAGACTCAATGCGACGAGTCTGCTTTCACTCTCGCCGCGTCGCTGATCGAGAACGTTTGGCGCGATCGCGCGCGGCTCGGCGAATCGGATTTGGTCCGCGCCGCCTTGGTTCGCTCGCGCTGCGTCGAAGCCGCCGACGGAATCGCACCGGCCATCGAGGTGCTGAAGAACGCGCTACCGGAGATCAAGCGACCCGAAGGTCGGCGCCGCATCTATCTCCTGGCCGGCGAACTCTACGAAAAGCGCTCGCAGTGGGATCTCGCTGCGCAGGCCTACGGAGGACGACTCTGATGATGAAGTTCGGATTCGCATTGAACGCCCTCGCCGGAGCCGCGCTCGTCGCGACCGCCGTCGGATTCACCGATGGCGACGCGAAAAGCCTCGAAATCTCGCTCGATCGCACGATGCGCGAGTTGGAGACGTTGGTCGGTCTGCGCGACCGCATCGACAAGGGCGACCGCGACGCGATCGCTGACGTCTTGAAGCTCTCGACCGCGCCCGCCGTCGATCGCAAGGTCGACGACGCTCGCCTCGACACGTTGCGCGTCGAAGTCGCTCGCCTCGAAATGCAGCGCGATGGTCTGGCTCCCCTGCCGAAGAAGTCGGATGCAGACACCAAGTCGAAGTCGACGAAGAACAAAGCGGATGTCACGCCCGACGCAAATTTGACCGCGTTCGAGGCCGTAGGATTCAGCGCCGATCTCGTCAAACAGGGCGAGGTCCTGTTCCGCGCCGATCGCTTCAACGAGTGCATCAAGGTGCTCGAGAGAGCGCCGGACGATCCGCGTGCTCTGTACTGGACTGCGCGTTCGCTCGAACACCTCGACAAGACCGACGAAGCGATCGCCATCTACACGCGGATTTCTGCAGAAAAGAGTGCCGGTTGGGCGGGTGAACGCGCTCGTGCGGACCTCGAGTTCCTGAAGTGGAAGCAGTCGACGGAAGGGACCTCGAAAGAGCCGGCGAAAGCTCCCGCGAAGGACACCAATCACCCGTGACCTCGCACACCGCAACTTCACCGCTCGTCGACGAGCTGTCCGTCATCAAGGACAGCCTGCTGGCGAGCTACGCGCGACTCGAAGAGCGCGCCGAACGCGTCGAGATGGAGCTCGTCGCTGCGAACGCCGAACTCGCGCGCAAGGTCCGCGAGCTCGATGCTGCGCGGTCACATCTCGAGGCAGTCTTGCACGCGTTGCCGACCGGCGTCGTCGTGCGCGGCGAGAACCACGTCATCGCGCGAGTCAACGACGCAGCTTGTTCGATCTTGGCTGTTCCAGAAGAAGAACTCGTCGGCGCGAAATCGCATCCCGGGCTCCAAGGGGCGAACGCGTGCGGAGTGAATCACGAGTACGTGCGCACCGACGGTGAGCGTCGCGTCCTCGCTTCGCGCTGGTCCCCCATTCGATCCGGCGGATCGGTCGAGATCGTCGATGACAAGACGGATTTCGAGCGCCTGCAAGAACGTCTGCTCGCGCAGAGCAAGATGGCCGCGCTGGGCACGATGTCCGGCGGAATCGCACATGAGATTCGCAATCCGATGAACGCGGTTCGCGGCTTCGCTGATCTCCTGCGGCGCGACCTGTCGCCCGGAACGCGCGCTCACCGCTTCGCGTCGCGCATCTGCGAAGGCGTCGACGAAGCGGACCAGATCATCGCGAGCATGCTGACGTTCGCGTCACCGGAGCGTCTGGCGCTCGACAAGATCGACGCCGCCGAGCTCTGCCAGGACGCTATCGCGGCCGCAAGACGTGTTCTTCCCAACTGTGCGACCGAGAAGAAGTGGCAGATCATTTCTTCCACCAGCATCCCGGGATTTCTTGCCGATCGGATCAAGGTGCGACAAGCGCTCCGCAACCTGGTGGCCAACGCCCTGCAAGCACAGCCGGAAGGCGGCGTGGTCGACGTTTCGATCACACGCGACGGCAATGACGTTCTTTTCCGCGTCTGCGACGCCGGGCCCGGCATTCCGCCGAGTCTGCGCGCGCGTGTCGCCGAGCCCTTCTTCACCACGCGCGCCGAAGGCACTGGCCTCGGTCTCGCACTCGTCCACTCGATCGCCGAATTGCACGGCGGTCGACTTCAAGTGTCCCCCAATCCCGCCTCACTCGGCGGTGCGGACATCGCGTTCCGCATTCCTCTTCAATAGCGAAAGACCCACGATGTCGATTCAACGCATTCTGGTCGTCGACGACGACGCCCTCAGCCGTGAGTTCCTGGTCGAAGCCATCACCGCGCTCGGTTACAAACCGATCGAGGCGAAGAACGGCATTGAGGCGCTCGAGCGCGCTCAGAACTCCAACCCCGACCTCATCTTGACCGACCTGCGCATGCCGGGCATGGACGGCATCGAGTTGGTCAAGAAGATCCGCGAGCTCGCACCCGACGTGCCGTCCGTGATGATCACGGCGCAAGGCACGATCGAGTCAGCGGTGCAAGCGATGCGCAACGGCGCTTCCGACTTCCTGCTCAAGCCGTGCACGGCCGACGCGATCGAAGCCGTGATCGACCGCATCGAGCGCACCACGCGTTTGATCCGAGAAAACCAGTACTTGCGATCGGAAGTCACCGGCGGCGCACCGAGCGACATGATCGCGAAGAGCCCGTCGACGCTCGACACACTGCGTACCGCTTCGCGCATCGCGCGCAGCAAGGGCACCGTGCTGATCACCGGCGAATCCGGCACGGGCAAGGAACGGGTCGCTCACTACATCCACCAGAACTCGCCGCGTGCGAACGCGCCGTTCATCCGCGTCAACTGCGCGGCACTGTCGGAGCAGCTGCTCGAGTCCGAACTCTTCGGTCACGAACGCGGTGCGTTCACCGGCGCGCACAAGACGAAGGAAGGTCGCTTCGAGCTCGCAGACGGGGGCACGCTGATGCTCGACGAGATCGGTGAGATCACGCCGAACCTGCAAGCAAAGCTCTTGCGCGTCCTCGAAGAGGAAGAATTCGAGCGCGTCGGCGGCACGAACACACTGAAGGTCGACGTGCGCGTCATCGCCACGACGAATCGCGATCTGGCTGCGGAAATGCGCTCGGGTTCGTTCCGCGAGGATCTGTACTACCGCTTGCACGTCCTCCCCTTGCACTTGTCGTCGCTGCGCGAACGCATCGAGGACATCGTGCCGCTCGCACAGCACTTCGCGGAGTTCTACGCACGCCAAAACGGCCTGGAAACGCCTCGTTTCACGAAGGAAGCGCTCGATCGCCTCAACGTGTGGAACTGGCCGGGCAACGTGCGCGAGCTCGAGAACGTCGTCCAACGCGCAGTCGTGATGCTTCGTCAGACGACGATCGACGTCAACGACCTGGCCTTCGGTCCGACGAACTCGGGAAGTCCGTCGAAGTCGACCGAAGTGTCGGCCTCCTTGCCGACGACGGCACTCGCCAGCGCGCTCGCCAATCGTCAGCTCGAGGAGATCGAGCGCGTCGCGATCCTGTCGACTCTCGATTCGGCACGCGGCAACAAGACCGAAGCGGCTCGCCGCCTAGGTGTCACCGCGCGCACGCTCTCCAACAAGATGAAGTTGTGGCGCTCGACGGGCCTCGTGGCCTGAAGGCATGACGATGAACTCCGTCGGCGATTCGAGCGGGATGCTCTTGCGGTTGATGTCGGCCTCGGCGCTGCGCGCCAAGGTGTTGTCCGAGAACATCGCCAATCAGAACGTCCCCGGCTACAAGCGCCAGTTCGTGCGATTCGAGGATCTCCTGGCGGAGAAACTCGCGCACGGTGCTCGATCGCTCGACGGAGTCGTCCCGAAGATCGAAACCGATTTCGCGACGCCGGCCAGTCCGGACGGCAACAACGTCAGCCTCGAAGTCGAGGCCAACGCGATGCGCGAGAACTCGCTCCTCTACCAGACGTATGCAGCGATCCTGCAGACGAAGCACGAGATGATGCGCTCGAGCATCATGGAAGGTCGTTGACCATGAGCGGTATTCACAAGCTCTTCGAAGGAATGCGCACGAGCTCGTCGGGCATGTCCGCCGAGCGCGTTCGCATCGACATCATCGCGAAGAACCTCGCCAACGCGGAGGTCACGAAGACTCCCGAAGGCGAGCCTTATCGTCGAGAAATCGTGCGCTTTGCGCCGATTCTGCGGCGTACCGAAAACGGTCTCGAGCGCACCGGCGGTGTGCGGATCGCGTCCATCGACAAGGACTTCAAGACACCGTTCGAACGCGTGCGCATCCCGGGTCACCCCGACGCCGATGCGGACGGCTGGGTGACGATGCCGAACATCGACAGCACACTCGAGATGGCCGACCTCATGACGGCTGTTCGCGCGTACGAAGCGAATGCGAACGCGGCGGACAGTTTCGTCCGCATGGCGGAACGTGCTCTGCGCCTCGCGCAGTGATCGAAAGTTAGCGAACACACATGGTCGACAGCATCGGAGGAGGATCTAGTCTCGCGCGATCCGCGATCGAGGCCGCGCTCAAGCGGCACGCGGAATCGGTTGCGCGTGCGACCACGGCCGTCGAATCGTCGGGCGCCGGCGCCGCGACCGCGTCGAACTTCTCATCGGCGATCGTGGACGGACTGAAAGACGTCGACTCTCAGGTCAAACGTGCCGACGCCCTCGTCGACGGCATCGTCTCGGGCAAGGTTCAAGACTTCCACGAGGTCGCTGCCGCCCTGAAGGAATCGGAACTGGCGCTGAAGTTCTCGCTCGAAGTGCGCAACAAGTTCGTCGACGCCTACCGCGAAATCATGCGGATGAGCGTCTGATCGGCTAACCCAACAACATGGACTTCCTCACCAACCTCAAGAGTCAATTCGCGACTGCTTCTGCCGGCGCGAAGGTCGCGCTCGCGGTCGGCGCGGCCGTGTTGGTGGGCGCGATCTATTTCGCCAACACGTGGGCCGCGACGCCGAGCTTCAAGCTCCTGTACAGCGAGCTCGATTCACGCAGTGCAGCGGCCGTACAGAGCGCGCTCGCCAGCGCGAATGTGCGCTTTCAAGTCAGTCAACCGCCGGGACCTTTCACGGTCCACGTCGACGAGACGCAGTTCTACGTCGCCCAGAACGCCGTCGCGATCGCAGGTGCGTTGAGTACCGCACCCGAAGGCATCCAGACGAACGGGAATGGCGCGAGCCAAGTGTTCCTCTCGGCCCCGGAACGAGCGCAGAACGCTTTGAAGCGCGAATGGCAGGAACTCGAAAAGCAGCTGGAAGAGCTTGATTTCGTGCAGCGCGCGCACGTCAGCACGTCGTCTGCCGAGTCTTCGCCGATGAAGAAGTCGGTGCCGATGACGGTAGCGGTGACGCTCACGTTGCGCGGCCGTGGCGACCTGTCGCGCGGGCAAGCCAGCACCGTGGCGAAGATTGCGCGTTTCCGCTTCAACGTCCCGCAAGAGAACGTGCTCATCGCCGATCAATCCGGTCGCAGCCTCTTCGACGGCTCCGTCGACGGCGACCAGAACGCTGGCAAGACCGAGGTGTTCGATCACGCGCGTCGCTACGACGAGGAACTCGCGGGCAAGACGAATCAAGTCCTCGACCGCGTCTTCGGACCGGGGATGGCGTACGTCGTCGTGAACTCGAAGTGGCAGTTCGGCGAGCTCGAGAGCGTCAAGGAAACGATCGATCCCAAAGCCGTCACGATCAACGAGACGAAGAACGAAACGTCGACGCCGAACTCCTCCCAGAGTCCAGCAGTCGGCACGAGCGCGAACTTGACTGCCGAGTTCGGCGCGACGAATGCAGCGATTCCGGCCGTGACCAACGCCAGCGCCCCGGTCGCACAACCGGCGACCACGAAGGAAACCACCACGAGCAAAGTCGTCGGTCGCGAGACTCGACTCGAACGCTCGAGCGCGCCCAAGCTGGAGCGTCTGTCCGTTTCGCTGTTCCTCGACGAAAGTCAGAGAGAGCGCCTGAAAGACCTGGAATCGAGCGTGAAAGCGTCGGTCGGCTTCGACGACAAGCGCGACGGATTCAGCTCGCTCGTCACCGCGTTCGCCGCATTCAAGCGTGACGACAAGGGCCAGATCGTCTCCCCGCCCGCCCCTGCAGAAGTCAGCGCGCCGAACCGCATGACCGAGATGTTGATTCAACGCGGCATCGAAATCGGCGCAGCGGTCGCGTTCCTCTTCCTCCTGTTCAAGACGCTCAAGAGCTCGCCCAAGTCGGCGACCGCGAGCAAGACCGACGCGTCCGTAGGCGGCGAAATGGACGAGCGCTCGCTCGAGTTGCTCGCGAAGACCGAGATCGAGGAACTCGTCAAGTCCGATCCGCAGCGCGTCAGCACGATTCTCTCGCGCTGGGCTGCTGAAGAAGAAACGGTCGGTGCCGGCCGATGAGATCGGAAACGAAAGCTGTCAGCGGTGCTCAGAAAGTTGCCGCGTTCTTGTTGAGCTTGGACAAGTCGGCCGCTGCGGCCGTCTTGAAGAGTCTCGATCCGCGTGTCGTATCCGAAGTGGCGTCGGCCATGACCGAACTCGATCCGAAGCTCTTGGACCGCGCTGCCGTCGACGCGCTGTACACCGAGCTGTCGAAGACGTTGCACACCCCTTCGAAGCCGCGTGCGGCTGCCGACGGCGAGCTGTCCACGCTGCTCGAGAGTTCGATCGGCAAAGACAAATCGAAGTCGGTGCTGAACGAGATCGTCGAACGTCGTCGGCACGAACGTCCGTTCGCGCGCATAGAAAAGATGCCCAGTGCCGTCGTCGGTCGAGCTCTTCGCGAAGAATCCACTGCGGTTGCCGCACTCGTGCTCGCACACCTCGAACCCAAGTTTTCGGCTGAGATTCTTGCTGCTTTCGAGCCCGACGCGGCCGTCGACGTCGTCAAACGGATGTCGCAAATCGTGCCGCCCGGATTCGATACGCTCGCCACGGTTGCGGACAGCGTCGAAGCGCGCGTCACGATCGTCGGTGCTCGTCCGTCGCCCATCGAACCGAAGGAGCGCCTCAAGACGATCGCGCAGATGCTCTCGCTCTCGCAGAAGGAAGTCGAGAGGGCCGTGCTCGAGGGACTCGAGGACACCGACCAGGAGATGGTCGGAACGATCCGCGAGTTCATGTTCACGTGGGACGACCTCGCGTCGCTCGACAAGCGCGGCATGCAGAAGGTGCTGTCGTCGGTCGAAACGCGCTCACTCGCGATCGGCCTGAAGGGCAGCCGGCCCGAGGTCGAAGCGAACATCATGAACAACCTGTCGACGCGGGTGAAAGCGATGATCGTCGACGAGCGCGAGCTGGCCGGCGCATTACCCATGATCGAGATTCTCGCGTCACGCGAGATCATCATGAAGGCCGTTCGCGGTCTGCTCGAGTCGGGCGAACTCTCGAGCTCGAAGGCAGGTGAAGAGCTTGTCGCTTGATTCGAATACGAACTCTCCCGGTCACGTGATCCGTGTCCTCGTTCCGACGCGACCGAAGGTGGTGCGCGTTTTCGAGGGCGATCCGGCACAGCTGATCGAACGGCGTCGACGCGACGAATTGGATCGAGCGTTCGGGCTCGGTCGGGCCGAAGGTGAGCGTGCTGCGCTCGCCGGCGCTGCCTCCACGCTCACGCTGGCTACCGAAAAGCTCGCGCGAGCGGCCGAAGCGCAAGCGGCTGAACTCGCTCGCGATGCGACGCGATTGGCAGTCGAGATCGCGCGCACTCTCTTGCGCGGCGAGATCGACGCGGGGCGCTACGACATCGAGCGCATCGTGCGCGAGACGTTGGCTGCTGCCAGCATCGGCCGCGGCGCATGCGTCGTGCACGTCAATCCGTCCGATGCGAAACGCCTGGCGGACGTCGTCTTCCGAGCAGCTACGACGATCGAGGCCGATCCGGAAGTCGTCGCCGGCGACGTGCACGTCACGACACAGCGCGGTTTGCTCGTACGCGATGTCGAACAGGCTCTCGCGTCGATCGCCGAGCGACTCGAAGGAGATGCGACGTGAGCGCACTCCAACTCGAACGCTGTTTCGAACACGTTCGCCTCGGCGCCGTACCTCTGTTTCGCGGCCGCATCGACCAAGTGTCTGGCGTGATCGTCGAGGCGACCGGCGTCCCCGCAGCAGTCGGCGAGATGTGCCGCATCCGCCGCGGTCGCGACGAATTCGTCGATGCCGAAGTCGTCGGATTTCGTGGATCGACCACGCTGTTGATGCCACACGGCGACGTGTCCGGCATCGCACCGCAGCAAGAGGTCACGGCGCTGGGCCGACCGTTCGTCGTGCATGTCGGCGACGAATTGCTGGGCCGCACACTCGACGGCTACGGTCAAGCGATCGACAACGGCACTCCGATTCGCACGCGCGACACTCGTCCCGTTCGCGGAGGTTCGCCTGATCCGCTCGACCGCCCCCCCATCGTTCAACCGATGCAGACCGGTGTGCGAGCGATCGACGGACTGAACACGCTCGGTCGCGGGCAGCGCATCGGGATCTTTGCCGGTTCGGGCGTCGGCAAGTCGACGTTGCTGGGCCAGATCACGCGCGGGTGCGACGCCGACGTCATCGTCGTCGCCCTCGTCGGCGAGCGCGGTCGCGAAGTCGGCGCGTTCGTTCACGATGTGCTCGACGAAAACACACGGAAAAAGGCTGTTCTCGTCGTCGCGACCAGCGATCGCGCGCCGATCGAGCGATTCCTCGCGCCATTCGTGGCCGTCACCGTCGCCGAGCACTTCCGCGACGCCGGCAAGAACGTCTTGCTCGTCATGGACTCGATCACGCGCTTCGCTGCGGCGTCCCGCGAAATCGGACTGGCCGCCGGTGAACCGCCGACGGTGCGCGGATATCCGCCGAGTTTCTTCGCGACCGTGCCGAAGCTCGTCGAGCGCATGGGTCGCACGAAATCCGGCAGCATCACGGGACTGATCACGGTCTTGCTCGACGGCGACGATCCGAACGAACCCGTCGCGGACACGTTGCGTGGCCTGCTCGACGGACACGTTTTCCTGAGACGCGAGCTCGCTCAGGCCGGACATTTCCCGGCGATCGACGTCCTCGGCAGCTTGTCGCGTTTGATGCCTGCACTCGCGTCGGATGAGCACTTGAACGCGGCGTCGACGTTGCGCGGTTGGCTTGCGGCACACCGCGAAGGCCGCGATCTCGTCGAAATCGGTGCGTACAAATCGGGCACGAATCCCCGCCTCGATCAGGCGTTGGCGCGCATGCCGGCGATCGAGGCGTATTTGAGACAGGGCGCGAAGGAATCGACTGCGTTCGCGGAATCCGCAGCGCTTCTAGCGCTCGTGACCAGGAAGAACTGAGTGAAGCGATGAAACGGTACGTGTTCGGATTGCAGCGCGTGAAGCGCGTGCGCGGTGTCGAAGAGGAGTTGGCGAAGGCCCAGTTCGCCGCTGCCGAAATGGTCGCGCGCGAAGCAGAGACTCGCGCACAGGAGCGCAAGCTCGCGATCGAAATCGCCATCGACGATTTGCGTGGTCTCCAGGGCTCGCCGAGGCTCGCGCCGACTTCCGTGATGGTCGCGCTCGAGATGGTGGACGACGCACGACGCGTGTGGTTCGAAGCCGAGGAGTCCGCGCGCGGTCTGCGTGCGCGAGCCGAAGAACAACGTCGTGCCTGGCAGGCTCGCAAACGTGATCTCGACGGATTGGCGCGCCTCGACGAACACGCGCGAGCCGATTGGATGCTCGAGCGCGATCGCGACGAGGCTCGTGAACTCGACGAGACCGCCAGTCAACGGAATGCACGCAATCGACGCGGTGAAACACGTGCGTACAGCACGGAACGGATCGGAGAAACTCGATGAACCCCATTCTCAAAGGTGCCCTCCTCCTCGGCGGCGGAACGACGCTCTTCACGGGCTCGTTCGTCGGTGTCGCACTCGTGTCGGGCCGTCCGGCGTACGAGATTCCGCTGCTCAAAAACTTCGCTCAGAAGCCGGTGAAGCCGCCGGACGAGCACACTGCAGTGCCGCACGTCGTAACCGATGCGCACGAACCGGAGATCACTCACGAGGAAGTTCGTGCGAAGGCTCCCATGTCGCACCACGTCGACGAGGTCGTGCCGACGAAGGCAAGCGTGCTCAGTGCGTTCGTGATGCCGGCGCCGTTCAACAGCGACGAGTTGGCTCAACTGCAATCCAAACTCGCACTGCGTCTCGAAGAGGCGGAAGTGAAGTTGGCGACCGTGAAGGACAAAGAGCGCGCGCTCGATGAACGCGAACGCGCTCTCACGGGTCGTGAGAAGGAGCTTCAGGGTCTGAAGAACGAGCTCGACACGCGCACCAAGGAACTCGCCATGCGCGAGCAGGAACTGCGCCGCGACGGCGACGCGAATGCTGCGGCAGAGGAGAAGAGTTGGACCGAGTTGGCGCGCTTTTTCCAGGAAGGCGAGGTCGATGACCTCGTGAAGAAGCTGACTACGTTCGATCCGAAGGACGCCGCCAAGATCCTGCATCAGATGGACGACGAGCGTGCGATCGCACTCGTGAACGCCCTGCCTCAAGACCAGTACAAGACGTTCCTCGACGCTTATCGCAAGAGCGTGAAATGAGCGTGTTTCCGGCGTTTTTCGCGGTCAAGGCCGGAAACGATTTCGTCGATAGAGACGTGTAGAGATCAGGTTCCCGCACGTGTCACAACAGAGTCAAGTCAGCGACGCCGAAGTCGAAGCCATCATGGACATGGTGCGCCCCGCCGTCGAAGACGTCGTGCGCATCTTGCCGCGTGACTTCAAGGCGCCGTGTCGATTGAGCCGCGCTCAGCTCGACGTTCTCGCGCGTCGCGTCGACAAGGTCATGCCCGACGTGTCGGCTCACCTCACGGCTTGGCTGCGCAGTCCGCATCGCGCTCGCGTTGCCGACGTCGTCGAGGCACACGTCGGCACGTTGATCGAAGGCTTCGTCGAGCCGATGCGCACGTTGGCATTCGACGTCGGGTCGCAACTCGGTTTCGTCGCTTGGGACTTGGGCGCGATGACGACGGCGATCGAAGTCGCGCTCGGGTCTCCCGACCCGAAGATGGCGACGGCCAGACCACTCTCCGTCGTCGAAGAGCGCGTGCTCGAAAAGCTCCTCGTGCGCGCTGCAATGCTCGTCGTCTCGTCACTCGGAGTCGAGGCGACCAACTTTCGCGTCATGCGCGAGAAGAAGGAGATGAATCTGGCCGAGGATGTCGCGACTTCCGATCCCCAACGCATCGGCGTGCAGCTGGCTCTCGAGGGAGCTGTCGGCGAAAGCGTTCTGCGCATCTACGTGCCGGCTGTGAAGCCGCCCGAGACATCGACGGGATCTGCGAAATCACCTGCGAAAGGCGGGATGTCAGCGCAGTTCGCCGACGTTCACGTCGATCTGTGCGCGGAGCTCGGCACGGTCGTGCTGCCGCTGCAGGATCTGATGAGTCTGGAAGTGGGCGACGTGGTCCTGCTCGACACGAAAGTCGGTGACATGATCGCGCTCACGGCCGAGAACGAAGTGCGTGCACGTGGCGAACTCGGCCGACGCGACGGCAAGTTGGCCGTGCGGTTGCGCAGCGTCGATCGTGCTGGATCGAAATCAACGGATGGGAAGTGACATGAGCGAGACAGTGGTGAACAACCAAGCCGATACGAGGGCCGTTCCCCTCCATCCGAACGACTTGCCGTCGCTGAACCCGAGCAAGTCGCAAGGCGAAGCGATTGGTCTCGATCACTTGATGGACGTGACGGTGCCGCTGACGGTCGAACTCGGTCGCACGCGCATCTCGATCGCGGGCCTGTCCCAGTTCGCGCCGGGTTCGCTCGTCACGCTGGAGCGTGAAGCACACGAGAACGTCGACGTGCTCGTCAACGGCAAGCTGGTCGCGAAGGGCGAAGTGGTGACGGTCGGTGCGCGCTACGGCGTGCGCATCACCAAGATGATTTCAACCTGAACTGCGCAGCGCTTCCTTGAAGCGGTCGCGACTGGGCAACAACCACACCATCGCGAAGATGGCGAGAATCGGCGCCGCCAGGCAGTACCACGGACCGCCGAGAAGAACGGTGACGGCGCCGAGCAAGCCGGGGCCTTCGAAGAGCGCCGCGCTGATGATGGTCGCCGCGCCGAGTGCCTGCGGGACTTTGTCCTCACGCAACAGTTGTAGCGACACGTCCTTCTGCTTCGCTGCTTCGGTGACGAGTCGTGCGCGCAGAGCGAATGCGATTGCGACACTCGAGGCCAGTACGAGCGCGACGACGATGGGAAGAACGGTCTGCGCTGCCGGCACGGGTGCGATCTCGCCTTGCGTGCGCATGAGCGAGGCCGCCCCCGTGATCATCACGAGCCCGCCGATCAGCGCGAACAAAATGATGCGTAGGGATCCGATCGTCATCGTCGCTTGCGCTGCCATAGAAGCTCTTCCTCTACCAAGTCACCATCACACCGTTCGTCAAATTCGCGGCGGCCGGCGAGCAAAACGTCGGGACGCCGCCGCGATACCACAGCGAGTAGTAGCGACGCGATCCACTGCCCGGCGTGACCAGACCGATCGTCGACAGTGGTTGCGTGTCGGTTCCGTCCGGAAGCGTGCTCGTTCCGCTCGTCGTCGCGCGCACACGCAAGCGCAGGAGCGCACCGCTGCCGCACATCACGCCATTTTGGAACACGAACTCGCCCACCGCGTCTTGCTGCAAGTACACGCCGAAGCCGAACGTCGGCAGTGAACTCGCGCTGAGCACGACGGTGTTGGAGCCCGGCGAACCGCTCGCGCTCAGCAGTGCACCCGCGGGGGCGAGCGCGTCGGCGCAGCCGTGTCCCGTGGCGCCGAAATTGCCGCACGGGCAATCCGTCGCGAGACTGCCGTCACCCGCGCAGTAATTTTGAATCGCCGCACATTGAGCTGCGCGCGTGATACGTCCGAGTGCGAACGCGTCGATCTGCCAGCCGCCGAGTTCGAGTCCGCCGTCGCTCTGCAGTTCGAACTGGATCACGACCGACGGGTTGTTGTCCGCGGCGGCCGAGATGTCGATCGACTGAGTCGTCCAACTCGAATCCAGTAGATTGTCCGTCGCGGAGTTGCGCCAGACCTCGACGTTGTTGACGAGCACACGCGCCGTGTCGAATTGCGATTTCTCGACCGTGAGCCAGCGCTTGAACAAGAGCTGCACGCCTGACTGCCCCGTGCAATCGAACGGAGTCGAGACGAGAAAACTGTGCACGTTCGTTTGGTATGCGCCGTTCGCGCCGCTCGCTCCCAGGTCGTTACCGCGACACGCCGAGCCCGACGCTGCAGACGCCGGATCGGACCATGCGACACCCTGAGAAGTGCCTGTTTTCCCGCTCGGAACTCCACGTCCCCAGTCGTTGTTCAGGTTCGAAGTGTCGCCCACCGATCCCGTCGTCCACGTGCCCGCTGACTCGAAATCGTCCGACGCGAACGCGACGATCTGGCCGATGAAGAACGAACGCGTGCCGCAGAAACCGTCCTTCGTGTTCCCCGCCGAATCCGTCGCGGTCACGGTGTACTCGACGTTCGCCGGTGAGACGACGTAGGGAATACTCCCACTCCAATTGGCGCCGCCCGTCGGGGTCATCGCCGTCGTCACCCACGCACCGCTGTTCACGCGCCAACGCAGGGAAACGCTCGCGATCGTGGTGGTCTGCAAGGTCGACACAGTCGTCGTGACCGAGTATGAGCTCGCTTCACACGTCTGGTCGGCGAGGGTCGCTGTGCTCGCGTACTCGATCTCGTACCCGGGAAAGCCCTGCGCTCTGAAACCGTTCTTGATGTCGATCGCGTGCGGCGTTCCGTTCGCGAGGTTCGCGTCGTCGTCGTCGAGGATCAACCACTGCAACTCGATGATCGAGCGAATCGTGCGCTGGTTGTAGCCGTTCATCCAACCAAGGAAGAGCAGGTTCGCAGTGTGGTCTCCGACCACGTTGCCGAGCGAGTTGTTCAAATTCACGCGCAACTTCCACGCGGCACCCATCCACGGTTCGCCGTCGCGGTGCACTTGACCGTTACAGCTCGGCGCACAATCACCGCAGAATGGCCGTGTGTTGTTGCCCGTGCGAACCGCGCCGCCGTTCGTGAAGAAGCCTTCGCCGTTGAGCGGCGTGTCGAACGTGTAGAGCGCGAACACGTCGGCATTGCCCTCCCCCATACCGTCCGAACCGTTGTTCGTACCGTAGAGAACGTTGAGCCAATGGCCGTCTTCGTGGCCCACTACCGTGGAAAAGCCGGTGTTGTTGCAGTTGCCGCCCGCCGCGAAGAAGTTGATCGAGTTGCCGTTGAAATTCGCGTTGCACGTCGCTGCGACGTTCGCGTGACCGACGGCGACGAAGTCCGCTGTCGAATCTCCCGGGATGGTGCTTCGAATGAAATCGCGCACTGTCGCTGTGTGATTGAAGATGTTGGCCTGCGCCGTGATCGTGTCGAAAGCTGCGCCGTTGAGGACGACGTTGTTGCCCGGGCCGGGATTGAGCGTGAATACTTCCGAGTGCGGAAGACCCGAGGGGACGTCGTCGACCGCACCGAAGAGCCCCGAGAAGCTCAGGGTCACCGTTTCGGGAGCTGTCGCGCCGGGAATCGTGAAGTTGCCGTCGATGTCGGTGAACACCGTGCCGGTCGAGTGCTGGATACGGAGGTACTTCGCCGGCATGAGTGCTTCCGGATTTCCCGCTGTGTCGGCAGCGCTACCCGGTGTCGCGAACATCGAGACGTTCCCCGAGATGTCGAAAGCGTGCACGTTCGTCTCGTCGCGCAGCGGATACCCGTTGCGGGCGTCGATCCAGTAGCGGCGTCCGGTCGGCTCCGCGTCGCTCGGCGCGTACTCGACGTCGACGCGCCACGCGAGTTGCCCGACGCGCGAGTCGGTGCGATCGACGGGCAGGATGACGAGCGTGGCGGCGCTGATCGTTTCGGCGATCGGAGCGTGCTCTTTCTCGAAGGCCAGCCGCGCTTGTTCACGAGCAGTCTCCGCTGTCACCAACGGATCGAGGTCGATTTGTTCGACGTCGGCGAGCGCGTGATTCTGAATCGACAACAGTCCGCCGCGCGCATCGAACAACGCGACGATGTCGCCGTCTTCTACGTCGATTCCGCCGAACGCCTGACGAAACTCGACCGACCACTTGTCGCCGCTGCCGACTTGGCCCAGCGGGATCAACGTGACGCGACCCGGTACGAGTGACGTGACGTCGACGCCGTGGAGACCGCTCGACGCAGCGATCGCAACTTGCGCGCGCGCGATCCAGTCCTCGTCGCTGATGGGCTGACCGGCCCACCCCGCTCGTCCGCCGTAGATCATCTCGGCACGCTTCGTCAGCGGATCGACGGCAGCCGACCACCGCTCACCGAAACGAGCTCGAAACACAGTCAGTGCTTCCGTGGTACCGGCTCGAGTTTGACTCTGAGCAGCAGTAGACAACGCGACGGAAACGAACACGACGGAGAGGAAACGTGCGTGCATGCGACGACCCGGTGATGAGAGATAGAGATCGCGACGCGAGCTGAAAATTCGACGGGGAGGCGCCGATGGAACCCTCTCATACTAACTCAGGAGAGCGGCAGGGCGAGCGGATGTCTCAATTGCCCTTGTCTTTGCCCTTGCCCTTCGGATCGATCTCCGAGAGATCGATCCAATCGTCCTCGTAACCGAGCTCCTCGCCCAACGCGATCCAGCGTGAGCCCTCTGGGTTGTCCTTCATTTTCAGGCGGTGCCCAAGTGCGTTGTAGAACTTGCCCTCGAGCGGATTCAACGCGATCGCTTTCTCGAGCATCGCTTTGGCGTCGGAGGACTTGCCGTCCATTTCCAGCAACTCGGCGTAGCGATGGAAAACGAGCGGGTTCGTCGAGCCCTTCTCGATGGCCTCTTTGAAGAACCGACGAGCCTTGATCGGTCGATTGGTTCCAGCAGCCGCGAAACCGGCCTTCGCGAGTCCAGAGGCCGTCACGAGCACGAGCTTCTGATCGATGTAGTTGTACCAGTCCGTTTCGAGCTTGCGGACGGCGTCTGCGTCCTTGAGTCCAAGCTCAGCGCGGAACAGCTTCCACACTTCGTCCTGCTTCATCGTCGACAGATTGTCGACGTCCATTTTCTCGCGCTTCGCGTCGCGGCTCTTCGACAGCGCGAAGAAGAACTTCTGGAACTTGTCCGCATAGCGCGTGTCGTTCATCAAGTAGTGAACGAGCGACCAGCCCCACGTGTAGTGCTGATACATGCCTTCGGTGGTGATCAGCGTCTCCAACGTCAGGCGTTCGCCGCCCGCGATGTCGGTTTGGATTTCGCACAACCGCCCCTCTTGGATCAGTCCGGTTTCGAACTTCTTCGTCGTGGGATTCCAGCTGCTCGCGCCGTAGTACTCGGCGAGCGCTTCCCCTGGAAAATGCGGCACGGCGAAGCTCGTGTCGACGAGCAGTTGCAAGTAGTGATTGGCCTCGTGATAGAGGACGTGCTTGCTGTACTCCGGATCGAGTCGCTCGTAATAGGTGTTCAGATCCCACGGTTTGACGAAACGAAAGTAGGCGAGCGCTCCGTTCGGCGCGCCGGACACCTGGTGATAGCTCTTCTCGTCGTAATAGATGTTTACCGGCAATTTCGGGTCGCTGCTCTTCGTGGTGATGCGCCAGGTTTTGACGAACTGCTGGTAGTACGCCTCCATCGCGTCCTTGAACTCGGCAAAAATGTGCGGTGGCACCGTGTATTCGTAGCGAAACGGCTTCGTCTCCTCGATGTAGCGGTTGCGCCACTCGCCGTGAGAGCGGATCGATTCGATCTCCGCCTTCTTTTGCGCGAGCTTCTTCGCCACCAGTTCCTCGCGACGCTTGAGCGGAACCCACTTGCCTTCGAATCGAACGAGGCCTTTTTCGGCGTTCACTTTCTCTTCGTCCGTCGCCGGAGGCAGAGTCGCATCCGAGGCGAGGACCGCGTCCTGAATCGAATCACTTGGCACTTGGACGACGCCGTTCTTGAAGGTGATCTCGATGCCGATCGCCGTGCGCACCATTTTGTCGCATTCGAAGATGCGACCGTCTTTCAGGATGAGGATGTCCCCCGCGAAGGAGGATGACGAGCAAAACGCGAGCGCGACGAAAAACCTAGCCGTCGTGATGAGCCTCATCTCAGCTGATTGCTTTCGTGTAGGCGTCGTGGAACTCGTCCCAATCCTTGTCACTCCAGCCCGAAAATGCTTTGCGCTGGGTTTCTTCGAGGATGCGCTTCTCCTTTTCCTTGTAACCCTGTCGCTGATTCTTGAACGCGGCGTCCTCCTCCTCTTCGGTCTTGGGCTGGGTGGTGTCCTTGTCGCCTTTGGCCTTCTCTTCGGTCCTGATGGCGAGTTGAACGCTCTTGAGCGCTTTGACGTAGTCGACGAGCACGGTCTTCGTACGCGGATTCTTGGCCGCCACACCGCTGACGAAGAACCCGACGAGCGTCGATGAAGCTTGCTGTGCTTTCCAGAAATCCTTCCAGAACTCGTCGTTGCTGAGCGTCATCAGCTCGCGCGGCTTGGTCAACGTTCCGTCGCGTATTGCCTGACGCACTTCGTCGCGCGCCCAATCGTTCGTTCCGAAGACGACCTTGTTCCCTTTCACCTTCAACTTCTTGATGACTTCCGACAGACCGTCTTTGAGCCAACGAGGCATGGCCCAGTACAGGTCGCGATCACGGTCTTCGAACCAGATGTCGAGCATGCGCGTCTTGACGACCTCGACCATCCACGAAGTCGAGCCGCCGTAGTCCTGACATGTCACGATCTCCAAGTCGTTCAAGCTCCAACCGCCGGTGCGATTGAACGCGTTGTACTCGTTCTGGTCCTTGCAGATGCGGATGATCGGTGAGCGGACGTACTCCTTGTCGCCTATGAACGGAAACGTCTCGTCGAGCCAGCTCCACACGGCTTCTGCTTGCTCCACGATCGATTTGGCTAACTTTTCGTCGGCGTGATTGAGTACGTAAAAGCGCCCCATCCGTTTCGCGGTCCAGCCCTCGGTCAGTTTCTTCGTCGCCAGATCGTGCGCCTCGCGTTCGAGCGAAATGCGCGCGTTTTTCCGCTCTTCAGGGCTGACCTCGTCCATGTCCAAGAGCGTCATACGCCTACCGGTCGAGACACTGTTCGTCAGTGCCTCACCCGATCGCTGGATCGCTTTGAACGATTTCAAACAGCGCACGATCTCAGGTTGGACCTTGGGCGCGGCGTCGGTGAGCATCTCGAACTGAACGGCGATGTCGACGTCACTGACGTGGTAGATCCAAGTGAGAATGCGCTTCGGGCCGTTGTAGCTGAGCTTGTCGACACGAATCTCGTACGCTGTGACCTTGACGTCGTTGACGGTGATCTGCTCTTCCTTGTCGATGAACCAGCCGCCACCCGTGTAGCGACGCTGCATGTAATCCTTGTAGTCTTTGTACGGACTGTCGAACTCGATGAAGATCGACTCGTTGCCTTTCTTGTCTTGCCCCTTGGTGACTTTCGCCTTGGCTTTGACGTCCTCCGAAACGAAGGCGATCACTTGACAGTCGGGCCGATGTTCATTGGTCCAGCCGCCGGCCTTGTCCGTCCAAAAATTCGGCTTGTCGGATTGATAAGCAGCGACGAGCCATTTCTCGTCGACCTTCATCGGCAACGGAGTCCAACCGCGCGGCGTCTGCATCGTGAAACCGAGACGCGCGTCTTTGTGGTCTGCGCGAACCAGCGCAGCGAGCACGAGCAGCATGAAGGCGGTCGCCATGCCGCGGAACACTAGCTTCGTCGAGCCGATCATGAGCCTCTCCAACCACACCGAGATTTGGGAAGAACGCCGGTTGTGCCGCAGGAAACGGCCCGTACGACCGCCGCGGAGTGGAGCGCAAAAGCGCGTGCCCGGCCTGGGTCAGCGACTGAACCTGCCGGCCGTCATTGGCGCTCGAGCCACACGCGGTGCGAAACGCGCCGACTGGCGAGTTTGCCGTTCGCGAAACCTTCCATGGTCACCATCCGCCAACCCGGGAGTTCGACGCGTAGACGACCTGGGTCGTAGAGCAAGTCCAAGTATGCGATTCCGTCCTCCGAGCTCGTCGCCAGACAGGTGCCGCCCCGCGTGACGATGCGCGCGTTCTCGATTCCGATCTCGCGGCCGAATTCGTCGCGTGTGCCGATCCAGAATCGCGCGGTCCAACCGGCCTCCAGAGCTGCCGTCGTCTCGCTGCGGCCGTTGCTTCGCGTGAGCGCGCTCAACTCACCCCAGGCCGACGCACAACCGTCGGCTTCGACGAGCCACCAGCCGCGCATGTCGCTGGGGATGTTCCGGAAAAGTGCTTCACCAGTGCTCGTTTCGTCGAGCAGAACGCGTGGTTCGATCGCGATCGCCTGCTTGCGTCCGGCGCCGTATCGATCGAGGAGGATGGTCGCGCGCAGATTCTTCAACGCGGATCCGTCGTCCGCTCTCCGCGCGCGCAGTGCGACGTCACGCGCCTCCACGTCGTCGCGACACGTGAACACGATTGGAAGAGACGGCACCGTCGAGGTCACGTAGGCCGGGCTCCACGCGAACCCGTCGTCCATCGGCGGGTAGATCGTGTACGTGCCGGGGGCGAGTGATTCGATCGCGAACGAATACACGCCGTCTCGTGAATCGAAAGCGGGCGTCATCTCGGCCAGAGTCACGAACGTCGGGTCGTCTCCGCTCGCGACGCGCACGGCTCCGCTCGGCACATGACTTCCGGTTCGACTCGTGAGCCGGCCGGTCAGCGTGGTCGTTGCGCACGATTCGAGCACGATTTCGAGCTCTTTTCGTTCGAGCGCGAGCAACTCGACCGTCGTCGTCGCGAGCGGATGCGCAATCGATCGTGCTTCGATCGTGAGTCGCTCCAGCACGAGCCCCATCGAACTCCAACGCCCGTCTCCGTCCGTCGTGAGTTCATCGACGAGTGTTCCATTCGCGGTGCGGAGGCGCACACGAGCTGCCGCGACGGGCTTGCCCGCGCGATCACGCACACGTCCTTCCACGATCGCTCGCGGCTCCAATAGGATGCGCACACGAGTGGGTTCGTTCTCGATGATCGCGGGTAGCCTTCTTTCCCCGCGCCACAGTCCGTCGAGACTCGTCAGCGTGAGCGTCCACGTCGATCGCGCTCCGCCGCCGAAGAGACTCGTGCGTGGCTCACGAGCGAAACGAACACGCGGACTGGGGTCGGCGACAACGGGTGCGAACTGCTTCTTCTCCACACCTCCGGCTGCACCATCGAGAACGAGAGCACCTGAGAATTCGGCTGAAATCAGGCCGTTCGGGAGCTCGAGCTCGAGCTCGAACGCCGGGCCCTGCGGTGCCATCGGCATTCCGTCTGTTGTCGCACCCGACGATGCGTGGATCGGGAGCGACGTCGCAGCGGCACTCGTTTCCGACTCGCGGTGGATCGATAGACGTGTATCGGGCGGCGCTTCCGACGTCGCGGTCGATCCACGTTCGAAGTTCGGGATGACCCGGTTTTCATGCACGTAGAAGGCGGATTTCGAACTCGACAACGCGCTCACGGCCCAAGTCGACACGATCGCGAACGTGACTGCGCCGGCGAGGACCCAAGTCGACATGCCGACGAGCGTGCGTTCTACGATCGCGAGCGGCGCGAGCGCGTGCATCCAGCGCTCGCGATCACCGAAGTCGCGCTCGAGTGCGACCTGCAGTTCGGCGAGCCCGCGCTTCAGTCGGCTCTTCGCCGTCTCGATGGGGACTTGCGTCCGTCGCGCGATTTCACGCGGCGGCAACCCTTCGAACCAGCGCATCCAGATGGCCGTCTTGTACGGTTCGCGCAGCGCCGTCACAGCCTCCAACACACGTCTTTGCGCATCGATGCGCGCGTCGATGTTCGATTCGTGCGCTTCCTCGCGCGCGATCGACAACTCACGCCGGCGCCGACGTTCTCTTTCGCGCAGCGTGTTGAGTGACAGATTGCGCACCACTCGCGACAGCCAAGCCCGCGCAGCTTCACTCGAACGCGGCGGAGACTCGAGCGCGGCGATGCACGCCTCTTGAGCCACGTCTTCGGCAGCGTGTTCGTCCGCGAGCAGTCGCCGCGCGAGCGCCCGCACGAAGTCGCGATGCTCGATCCACATCTCCGGATTCGACCAGGGTTCGGGTACTGACATGGTGGGCCCCTCGATAGTCACCGGCATCGTCGGATCGGGTGCACGGAAATTGCAAAGCGGCTGGATCGGCCTTAAACCGGCGCCTTTGGGCCTCGATCGCGTCACGGTGGTGACTTCCCTGCCGCATGGCCAAACTCGTCGATCTCGTCGAAGGACTGCTGCACGGTGAGTACCGCGCACGCGATTTCCTGCGTCACGAACGCCCGATCGTGTCGGTGGAATCGCTCATCCTGTCGATCGTGATCTTGGGAGCGATCTACGGCGCGTGCATGGCGCTTTACGGATTGAAATGGGGTCAGGCGTACGGAACGCAGCACGTGATCGCCGTGATGATCAAAGTGCCGAGCCTGTTCTTGCTCACGCTCCTCGTCACTTGCCCGTCGTTGTACGTCTTCAGCGCACTCGCGGGATCGACGCTGAATCTCGCGCAGACGGTGCGCTTGCTCTTGGCTTCGATTGCACTTTCGCTCGCCGTGCTCGTGAGCTTCGCGCCTGTCACCGCGTTTTTCACGTTCAGCACGAGGAGCCATCCGTTCATGCAACTCCTGAACGCGGCGTTGTTCACCGTGAGCGGCTTGGTCGGCATGCGCTTCGTGCGCGCCAGACTGGCCGAAGCACTGATCGCGCAGGAGTCGGCAGACGGCGCCGAATCACCGTCGAACTCACGCTTGACGCGCATTCTCCTGACGTGGTTCGTCATCTACGGCGCGGTCGCTGCGCAAATGGGCTGGCTCCTGCGCCCGTTCGTCGGTACGCCGCACATGCCGCAGGAACTCTTCCGCGACACCGAGGCGAACATCTTCCACGGACTCGCCCAAGCGCTGAAGTTCCTCGACTGAGAGCGAATCACGATGCAACGCTTCGACGTGGACGGCGCGCATCCACGCGTCGGTCGTTTTAGTATCCGTCACGACGCCGAGAATCTGTTGCGCGCTCGAGGCCGCTTCTCAGTCGACGCTTCGAGCGTGCCGTGGATCCGGATCGCACGCCTCGTGCTGGCTGCTGGCATCGTGTACGGCGCGACGATGGGTTCACTCGGCTGGAGTGCGGCCGGCATCGCGTATTCGGCGATCAAACTGCCGATCCTGCTCGTTTTCGCGCTCTGCATATGCCTGCCCAGCTTCTACGTGGTGCACGCGATCCTCGGGCTGCGCGACGATTTCAGCGCAGCCGTGCGCGGCATCGTTTCGGCACAAGGCACTGTTGCGATCGCTCTGTGCGCGCTAGCGCCGGTCACAGCGTTCGTCTACTCGAATCGAGTCGCGTACTCGACGGCACTGTTCTGGAATGGAGTCGCGTTCGTGCTCGCGATGTCGTGCGGACAAGCGACGCTCGCACGTCACTATCGAGCGCTGATCGCTCGCGACCGCCGCCATCGCTTCACACTGATCGCGTGGTTCGCGCTCTACGCCTTCGTCAGCATCAAAGTCGGTTGGGTGCTGCGCCCGTTCGTCGGCGATCCCACGCTGCCGATCGAATTCCTGCGCGAGGGCAAATGGGCCGAAAACCCGTACTCGAATCTGTTCTGGACGACGGTTGCGATCGCGATCAAGGTCGGAAATGGGGTCTGAGAAGGGTTTGGTGCTCGGACTGGTGTCCAACGGGACGGTCCCGCGACCCGTGCAGGGCTTTACGCCCGGACCGTCCGTAAGCTCCATTGAGGCAGACCCCACATGGAGGCCTAGGCTGGATGGCTCCGCTTCAGCCGCCCTGGAAAAGCACCCTGAGCGCACCTTGGATGCCACGGATATACATACGGGCCCCGTTAGCACACAAACGCAGTACCCTGGGGTTGCTCGGCGCGATGGACCTTCAAAAGCGCTTCCGGCGCATCGCTGAGATCTCCTCGTCGTTCACGCCGGGGTCTCCGGTGAACACCGTCGACCTGTTCGCCGGTCGAAGGGACCAAATCCAGTTCCCCGACGACGCGTGAGAACTGAGAGAGTTCCGTTGCGCGCGCGGACAGGATCGATCCGTGCGTTGGGTCGCTTCGGGTCTCACGGCGCGCCGAATATCGTGCGGTGGAACACGACGTCATCGAAGAACGTCCTCGGCACTTTCACGGCCGAAACTGCGTAGAAAGGCGGCTGACCGACGGGCGGATTTCCGGGGATGAACGTCGTCGCGGTCACTGCCAAGAACGGATCGACGTCGGTGCCGGTCGTCGGAAACATGCCCGCGTAGTTAGCGTCGACGCGCTCTACGGCGCTGATGTCGAAGCCGTCGAAGGGCAGCGCTCCGCCGCCGATCCAAACTACGAATGAGTTGTGGAAGTTGAACTGCGTCGCGTCATACGCCGTGCCGAAAACCGTGCGCCAGACATGACGCATCTGATGCTCGTTCGTGATCACGAGTTCGCCCGAGAGAAGCGTGTCGAGTCCCGGCGTGAATCCTCTCGTGAGCGCGAGAGCCGGTGGAATGGCCTGGCCTGGTTGCCACAGGACGGGCGGCAGCGTGAGCGCGGTCGAGGGAACGACGACACCGGCGGGAGCGCTGATGAACGACGTGGCGAATCTTTGGTAAGCGGCGAGAGCGACGGAGCCGGCGGCGACGACGAGAAGAGCGCTGAGGACTTTCGAGCGAGCGAACATGATGGATCTCGCCTGTGAGTGGTTGAGTCGGATGCTGCCTGGCTATGAGAGAGAGCGGTCGACGCGTCCGGCCTTTCTCGCGCGTCAGTATCCGCAAGTCGCCTGGGTTGGTGCGGAATTTCCGGTCGTCGGCAATAGGGGGCGGACGTGGTCGAGCCGGCAATGGACGATTTCTGTCGTGCTGGTCACAGGCCGAACGCGCCGCTCGTGCTCGCCGATGTGCGACCAGCGAAGCGATCGGGAGCGAAGAACTCTGCATCGAATGCGCTGACGGTTTCGCCGAGCAGCATCTGCGCGACGCCTTCTCCGACGGAAGGCGCGAGCTTGAAACCGTGGCCGCTGAATCCAGTGACCACGACGAGGCCGGTGAACGCTCGCGGCCGACCGATCAGCGCCTGAGCATCGGGCGTGAGCGTGTACAAGCCGACTTGCGCGCCGACGCTCGGCTCGTCCGTGTAGATCGGCAAGCGCGCTGTGAGTTGTTCTCGCGCCCAACGACGAAAATCGGTGCTCACGCTTTCGTCCAGCGCATCCGGATCGGAAATCGGATCGTCGTGCGAATAGTCCATGCGACCGACACGCGTTCGTCCGGCGTGTCCTTCACAACGCGTGTAGAAGCCGCGCTCGAGATCGAGGATCACAGGATGAGCGGCCGCTGCCAGCGCATCGCGTGACAACCCGAATCGGTCGAGCGCCGAGTCTTCGACGCGCGCATCAGCGTCACTCGCGACGGCCCGCGAATCGTTCGGAAGTGCCTGAAAATGCTGCTCGGGACGCACGACCGACAACGGCGCGTCGAAACCGATCGCCGCGAGCAACGGTCGCGACCACGGGCCTGTCGCGACGACGACATCGTCGGCCAGGATGCGCCCGCCGTCGGTGTCGACGCCGATGACGCGCGTTCCGTCGGTCACGATCCGGGTGACCTTCACGCCAATCCGTGTCACAGCGCCGGCCTCGCGCGCGAGTGCCGCGAACACCTCGACGGTGCGAATCGGATCGACACCGCCGCCGTCGGGCTCGTACGCGCCGATCGATCCGTCGGCGACGACGAGTCCAGGCACGAGCGCGCGCATTTCACGCGCCTCGATGAGACGCGTGTCGATGCCGATCGACTGCTGCATCGCGATGTTGCGCTCGACGAGCGCGATCATCTCGGGCCGCTCAGGCCCCGCCAACGTGATCACTCCGGTGCGTTGAAAACCGATGGTGCGGCCAGTGCGCGCTTCCAAGTTCGCGTAGACGCGCAACGAATCGCGCGCCATCGAAGCGAGCTCGCGATCCGAATAGTGTTGACGCAGGATCGCGCCCGATCGACCCGACGATCCGGCGGCGAGGCGCGACTTCTCGAGCAACACGACGGGCTCGTCGAGCGGATGGCAACGGCGCGCGAGATGGAGCGCGATCGCGACACCCATCACTCCTCCACCGACGACGACGACGCGCGCTCTCTGCGTGCTCATGTGGAGCGCAGATTACGAGATCGCGCGCCATCGAACTCGGATCGTTCGATGGCGCGCGGAAGAGAATGCCCCGCGCGACGAAGGGAGGGGCAAGAACGGTCGCGCGGGGCTTGAAAGGGGAGACATCGAAGTCGACCCCGATTCCGTGTGGTGAGGGGGATCACACGGTTCGGTCGCTGGTCGTCTGCCTCGATGCGCTCCCGGCCACACTTCCGGCATAGCGGTGGAGAGCGGGTGGAAAACTCTTCGGAAATTCCGTCGGCCGCCAGCGAGAGCCGTGAGCGCAGATCGAGGAGCGCCCTCCGGCTATGCTGTCCGCTGAATCAAGTTCGCCATGATCCCCCCCCGCAAGACACGCACGATCTACATCCGCGGTTTGGCTATCGGAGGCACGGCTCCGATCGCCGTGCAAAGCATGGCCGCGACGCGCACGCGCGATCTCGAAGCGACGGCACGCCAGATCCGCATCCTCACGGAAGCGGGAGCGGACCTCATCCGCATCGCTGTCGACAGTCGCGAAGACGTGACAGCTCTGGCGAAGTTGCGCGAAGGCACGAACGCGCGTTTGAGCGTCGACCTGCAAGAGAACTATCGCCTGGCCGAGTCGGTGGCGCCGTTCGTCGACAAAGTCCGCTACAACCCCGGCCACCTACACCATCACGAGAAGAACAAGTCGGTGCACGACAAGGTCGCGTTCCTCGTCGATGTCGCGGCGAAGAACGATTGTGCGCTGCGCATCGGCATCAACGCCGGCTCGATCGCGCCCGAATACGACGCCAAGTACCCCGACGATCATGTGTCGGCGATCGTCGCGTGCGCGATCGATCACTGCGCGATCGTCGACAGCCTCGGCTTCACGAACTACGTCGTGTCGATCAAAGACAGCGATCCGCGTCTCGTCATCGACGCGAATTCGAGGTTCGCCGCCGAACGTCCCGACGTTCCGATCCACTTGGGCGTCACCGAAGCCGGCATGCCGCCCGAAGGCATCATCAAGACGCGCATCGCGTTCGAGCAGCTCTTGTCGCGCGGAATCGGCGACACGTTGCGCGTCAGCTTGACGCTGCCGTTCGACGACAAGGGTCGCGAAATCGCAGTTGGCCGCGAGTTGATCCACGACATCGAGAACGGTCGCTTCCGCTCCGTGCCGCCGAATTTCTTCGAGGGGCTCAACATCATCGCGTGCCCCTCGTGCTCACGCGTCGAGAACGAACGCTTCATCGAGCTCGCCGAAGACGTCAAACGCATGACGGCCTACGCGAAAGAGCACGACCTCACGATCGCCGTGATGGGCTGTCGCGTGAACGGCCCCGGCGAAACCGATGACGCCGATTTGGGTCTGTGGTGCGGTCCGAACTTCGTGAATTTGAAACGCGGCGAAGAGGACGTGGGCGCGTTCAGCTATGACGACATCCTCGCGAAGCTGAAGCACGAGCTCGATCAGTTGATTGCTACGAAGGCGAAGTGACGCACCTGGTTAAGCACCCAGCCTCACGATCATGTCGGCTGCCTCTACCCCAGCGATGCCGAACGCATCGATGAGAGCCATCGCGCTCCACTATGTGAGCGTCAGTCCCTCGAAACGACCGGCCAAACTCTCACGTGATCCTGTCGAGAGACGCAACGCCGACGAGCCGGTCGCGACGATGTGAACCGGACTGCGCTTGCGCTTCGGTCGGTCCCAAGCTGCCTTCAGTCACGCGGCCCAATCGGAGAGCAAGTGTGCTGCGTCGATCAGGACGATCGCGCGGTCATGTGCGGCTGCGATGGCTTCGGTGCGGGCTCACAACTGCTCCCAGCATCCTGCCAGTGACGACTCGGGTGCATCGCCGGCAACGTAGAGCGCGTGGTCGCCGAAATCGGCCGCGAGCGCCAACAGCAGAGTCGTTTTGCCGACTTGGCACGGGCCTGTAAGGGGCTGGATGAGCTGCGGACCGCCCTTCGGGGCCGAATCTACGAGGCGCGCGCGCAGCGTCGCCAAAGTCTCGGCGTATCCGGCCCGCGGGTCGTTCGAAACCAGACTCTAATAATCATTCGAGTATGTTCGGAAAGCCAAGCAAGGCCCCTGACGCCAACTCTTCACGCCCAGACGTCCGCGCGGATCGCATGAAATCGTTCAGCGTGCTCGGTCGCTCGAGTCTCATGCACCGCAACGGCGCGACGCTCGACACCTTTCGGGATCACGGCGAGTGATGTGATCGGCACCGAACGACAGGACGCGAGTGTCGCGATCGAGATCGGGAAGAGGATGTCGTACCGCACACGTCGCCATGCAACCGCAGAGCACGCGGCTGGACTCGCGCTCAGCCAGACATCTTCCGATTCCCAGCCAAGAAAGAACCCGGCCCGCGATCAGCGACCTGTGTGGTCGCCCATCGCGGGCCGGGAGATGCGCTGACACGAATCAGGGCCGCGTGTACGCGCGCTGGAACCCTGCGAGATCGCGCAGGTCGAAGTCGCCGTCTTGATCGAGGTCGGCAACCGCGGCCGTTGAATCAGGCGTCAGGAAAGAGCCGGGTCCGGTCAGGATCGGACGCAAGAAGAACCAGTCTGCTTCGGAGATCGAGTTGTCGTTCTCGATGTCGAATTCAGCCCTACCGAGCGACATCAAGAAGTTCTGAATGTGCTCCTTGTCGGTTGTGCTCAGCGCGACGTAGTTCGCAGTCGCCCCGCTGGCTTCGCCGCCGTGAGCAAGGATTGCCGCGTCGATGTTGCCCGTTGCCCCGCCCGTGAAGCCGGCGGCGCGTGCATCGTGGAGCAAACCGGCAGCCGCGCGGGCCGCAATTCCCCACAGGGGTGCCGTGCGGAATTCGGTCTCGGTAGCCATGCCCTGAGGAATGCCGTCTCCAAGCGTCAGCCCGACATCATGCAAGAGGAAGTCCGTGTACGGTTTGAACTGCTTGTTCTGTAGCGCCGTCTCGGCGACGGTCGGAATCGTCGTGAACGGCGTCGACACGTGGCAGTTCGCACAGCCGACGGAGTTGAAGAGCGCATCCCCGGTCATTCCGAGCTTCGGCGTCTGCGGCGGAGGCGCGAGGAAGCGCTGGAAGTCTGTCATCCGATCGATCTTGTGGAAGCCGAATGCGTCCGGTCCATCCTCGGGATCCGACACGCTGTCGCACGGCTGTGACGTGGTCGGGAGACCGTTCGGGGAGTTGTCGAACGGGAAGAGGCGGTTGGAGAGACCCATCTCCTGCATGGCCGCATCGCCAGTGAACGTGAGGATGGTGGCAACCTGAGCCTTCCAACCGAATCGGCCCACGCGCGTCGGACCCGTCGGCGTTTCGGCCGGCGTCACGATGTGCGCCTTGCCGCTCACACCCGGGGGCGGAAGCGCTTCGCGCACCTGAATGTCCGAGTCGAGGATCGCCTCGATCAAGCCGAAGCCGAAGCAAGGCGGCGTGATGCGTTCGATGACAACGTCACATTGGGGCGGAATGGTCTCGAGGCAGTTCAGGTTGTCGATGGACAGCTCTTGCTGCAGCGATCCGCCCAGTGAATCCAACGGATCAAAGGGATTCGGGCCGTTCGCGGCTATGCCGAAGCGATTCACCGACTTGGTGCCGCCGCCGCCCGTGGCTGGCCCAATGTGGCAGTGCACGCAGCTCGTGTCATTCATGATTGGTCCCAAACCTTCGGGAACCGACAGGACTCGCTCAAACTCGAGCTTGCCGAGCTCGAAGCGATTGAGCTCGGCCGGAGTCAACCCGGGGATCGGATCACCCATCCGCGGCTGAAGCGGCAGCTGTGCGTTCGCGAGCATCGAACTCGCGACAAGGAAAGCGGTTGCACCCACCGCACGTGAGAAATTAGCCATGGAGGAGAGTCCGTCGTTCGAATTCATGTTCATGGGTGTCACATCAGAGAGAGAGAGTTCTCACGTGCGATGAGCGCTACGAATCAGGGCGCCCAGACGGCTTGCATGCCGTTCGTCAGGTTATAGGTCGCGGCCGAGCAGAAGACCGCCGCGTCGCGGTACCAGATCTGGTAGGTGCGCGTGTCGCCCGGAGCGACGATGCCCGCGACCGACAAGAGCGGATCCCCGCCACCCGGGAACGTCGACGTCCCCGTTCCGGTGTTGAACTTCACACCGAGGCGAATGATCGTGCCACCGACGCACAGCTTGCCGTCGCCGAACCCGATGCCCGCGCCCGCGGCCATTTGTGCCGTGCCTTCGAAGTAGAGCGACGGACCACCATTCGGCATGCGACTGCCGTTCATCTTGAGCGTATCCGCGCCGACCCGGCCGATGCCGGAGAGGGCGAGCTTGGCGCCGAGACCGAACGAGTCGAGGCAGCCTTCACCGGCACCTGCGACACTGTTGTTGGCGCACGGGCAGACCGCGCCGGTGCCGTCACCCGCGCAGAAGCTCGTGATCGTCGGCGCCGCGAAGAGCTGGTTGATCCAGATCGAGGTGCCGGTGCAACGGCCTTGGATGAGGTCCTTGTCGCCGTCGTTGTCGAGGTCGAACGCGACGCAGTCCCACGTGCCTTGAAGATCGGCAGACAACATGCCGACAGCGGCCTTCCAGCCGCCCGAGCCCGACTGTTGGGCCTCTTCACGGAGCTGGATGTTGGCGCCGATAGCGCCACCGGGGTTGTGGAAGATCCTCATGCGGCGGTTGCAGCCGATGAGGTCGACGTCCACGTCCGACTGGATGACGTCGATCCAGCCGTCGTTGTTCAAGTCTGCGGCCACCGTCGGGCCGGGGAAGCCTTGATCCCCTTGCCCGATCCCCCCGATGTAGGAGTAGTTGACGTTCGGGGCCCAAATCACGCGGCCGAGGCCGTCGTTGCCGGAGTTGTAGCGAATGTGGTCCGAACCATCGTCACCGACGATCAAGTCGGGGCGCGTGTCGTTGTTCAGGTCCGCGATGTCGAAGTGGTACGGCTGCGGCGTTCCGGTGATGATCTGGAAGATGTTGAAAGTGCCCGGACTGGCCGGGTTCTGATACGAGACCGAGTCGTACGTCGCCGAGAACAACGCAGTGTTCTTGATGATGTCGGGGAAGCTGTCGCCGTTCATGTCCTTGATGACCGCGTGCGTCCCGAACGTCGAGAACAACATCTGCGTCGTCATGCGCGTCTCGAGCGAATCGATGAAGTTGCCTGCACCGTCGTTGATCAAAAGACGGTCGTTCGTGTCGTCCGCCGCGTTCTCAGGAATGCTGATCGGACCCGGTTCCGTCTCGTCGTAGTCGGCGTAGTACATGTCGACGAAACCGTCGCCATTGACGTCCCCGACGGCCAGACCGCACACGCGCGGACCGACCGGATTGCCCGGATTGCCGATCGGATAGAGCTGCGGGAAGCGTGAGTTCTCGAGGCGGAACCCCTGCCAAAGGCCGTTGACGTTGCCCTTGTTGCGGAAGACGCGCGGGTGCGTCAGGTTCTTCGGATCGCCCGCCGTCAAGTTCGTGGCGGCCGTGATCATGTCGAGCCAGCCGTCGTTGTTGATGTCGATGAGCTGCACTTCGCGCGCAGCCGTGGCCGTGCTCAACCCGAAGTCACCGCCCGTGTCCGAATCGACCGCGAACTGGCTCGTGCGATCGACGAGCTTGCCGTTCTCGTTCATCATCAAGTAGCCGACGCGCTTGTTCGGGAGCTGCGACCAGCCGTTCTTGCGCACCACGACGACGTCCGTCCAACCGTCGTTGTTGACGTCGCCGATGGCGTAGTCCTTTTCGTCGATGTCCGTCGTGATCTGGGTCGCCGGCGAACCGTCAGGATTGACGATGCGCGTCGTGTCTTTGACGAACGTGGCCCACTGGTTGTTGAACTGCGCACTCGCCGACGCAGCACTGAGGCCGGCGACGACGAAGGTGGATGTGAGGAGACGGAAATTCGACATGATCTCTTCTTTCGCAAGGCCCAGCCGCGCGCATGCATTCGCGCGGACAAGCCCCTGAAGTTTGGTTTGAGAGAGGGTTTTGAGAGACGTTGAAAGAGGGATGAAACGAGCGTGGAGGCTCAGGGCAGAACGACGATCGCTTCCGCCTCGCTGACGAAATTGGTCGGGCCCAGCAGATAGAAAGCGTGGTTGACCGTCAGCCCGACGAAGCGAATCGTCGGCTTGAAAGTGACCACCGCGCGACCGTCGGCATCGAGCACACCTTGAGAGTTCTTCAAGATCGGGCCGTTCGGGAATGCGGTCGTGTACTCGAGGTAGCGGTCGTTGTTCAGCGGCAGTGTCAACCCACCCGGCAGCGGCACGCCGGGCGTCGTGCCCGACCAAGAACCGACCATCTGGTATTGACGGCCGGCGTTCGCCGGACCGGCGCTGATCACGATCGCGACTTGTTCATTGTTCGCGGGCCTGACGGTCGAGCGCGTCGGGCGCACAGCTTGGACGATGACCGTCAACGGAGCGATCGCGCCTTGACCGACGTGATCGACCTTCCAGAAGAGCGGGTTCGCGCCCTGGCCCGACTGGATGGCCGTCGCCAGCACGTTGCTCGGCGCGAGCGAGTATGAGCCGGTGATGTAGGGCGCGGTCAGTTGACCGGCGGCCAAGCTGACTGGCGCACCGCTCTGCGCGACGTTCAAGATCACCGTTCCGTTCGGCGTCGCTGCGAGCGTGTTCCTGATCGTGTTCTGCCCGCCGCCGATCTGGCGCAACACCCCGCCTTGCAGGGTCCCGCCGAACCCCGCCGGATTGACGAAGCCCTTCGGCGCGCTGAAGTTGTTCATCGGCGCCGTCGTCGGCGTGCCCAGCGGGATCAACGGCCCGCCCGTGAACGCCAGATCGAACGTGAACAGCCCGAGGCCAGCGCTGGCGCTGTCAGAAAGCTCGCCCTCGATCGAAAACGGCACGGTGGCACCCGGTGCAACGCGCGCGACGGCGCCCCACGGGCTTTGGGTGCGGACATTCAGATCGCTGGCTTGCGCGGCGCCGATGCACGTGGAGAGAACGACGCTTGTCAACCACACACTTTTCATGTCAGCCAAACTCCGGAGCAAATCGAGGGGGTGCAGGTCGCAGTCGGTCGGGGACGTGAGAGAGCCCCCGTCAGACCTGCCTTGGAAGTGTAGACGAAGTACACACAGTAGGGGGGACGGCTACCGATTGGATTTGAAGAATTAGGGGCAAAAATGGCTGCGAGCGCGCGTTTCGTTCGTCCTCGGAAGCAGAGGACTGGGTCAGGAGTTCCGACCCGCTGGGTCTGGTCGCGAGCGACCACCCCGCGCACGACGAAAACGATTCCACGTCGCGCGGTAAGGTTAGGACGCGCGCTCCGGCCGGTGGGTTCCCTGGATGACGCTGTTGTTCAGTGCGCTCGCCCGCGCGGCGCGAGGTATCGAGCCTCGAGCGGCGTGGGCTCTCGATGACGTGAGCGAGAGATTTCTCGGAACGCTCTCTTACGGCGCGCACGTCCCCCTCAGCATGTTCGCCGGCTTCGCGGTCCTGCACGCGCGCCCTGATGGTTTTCGACAGCATTCCGCGAGCCCTACGACATGGGTCGAACCGCGGATGCGCGCTCGTCGCATTCTCATGATTGAGACGTGCTCCACGGATGTCGGCTCGCGCGCGTGATAAAGCCTTCACGAGCGCTATTCTCCGGTCGTGTCTCTTCTTCATGGTCGCCCGGTCTCGCTCACGGTCCACGAGATCCGTCCGCGCGCGCGCCAAGTCGCCGAGGAAGCGCAGCACGTCGGCGTGGTTCAAAACCGCGTGGTCGAGCTCGCCCAGGCATTCGAAATGCCGCCTGGACCGCACGGGATCGGCAAACCGCTGGATCTGGACCTGCGCTTCGCCGGCGAGGCGCATGCGGAGATCGCCTACTGCGTAACCTTGGCCGCCGTCCGGTTCGGATCCGGCTACCACCAAAAGCTCACCAAGCGCACCGGATTGTCCGTCGGACAGACTTTGGTGCGGGCGCTCGCCGACGAGTTCGTCCGCAATGGACCGCCGACCGCCGCCGATCTGAAACGCGTCGCCAGCGGTGACTGCGCGCGCTGGTTCGGCCAGGACCCGAACGAACCGGCCCACGTCGAGCTGATGGACCTGTTCGCACGGTCGTTGCGCGACCTCGGCACCACGCTCGTCGAGCACCACGGCGGCCGTTTCGAAGACCTGATCGGCGCAGCGAATGGCTCGGCCGCACGGTTGGTCGAGATCCTCGCGCGCATGCCGTTTTTCAACGACGTGCAGCGCTACCGCGGCCTGGAAGTGCCCTTTTTCCTGCGCGCGCAGGCTTTGGCGATCGAGTTGGCGCAGACGTTCGAGCTGAGCGGTTTCGGCGCGTTCGACGACTTGGACACGCTCGCGCCGTCGGCCGACAGCGTGGTTCCGCACGTGCTGCGCGTCGACGGCGTCATCCGCTACGAACGCGGTCTGATCGAACGCATCGACCGCGGCGAGCCGGTGCCGGCGCACACCGAACGCGAGGTCGAGATCCGCGCAGCTGCCGTGTACGCCGTCGATTCGATCGCGACGCAACTGCGTTCGAGCGGCGTGACCGTGACGGATGTTCAAGTCGACACGTGGCTGCGCGCGCGCGGTCGAGCTCCGGCTTATCGCGCCAAGCCGCGCCATCGCTCCAGAACGGTTTTGTACTGAGCTGCGCGCCCGGCATGAGCGCGAGCACCGACGTCTTGATACCGAGTGAAGCGACGCGCAAGAGCGCGATCTTCGACGCCGCATCGCCGACTCTTTCGCGGCGTTCGTGGCGCGCGCTCGCACCGTCGATCGCCGGCGCGTTGGCGTTTCGATTCGCGTGCTACGCGGCGATGACGGCGTTGGCTTTGTGGTCGGAAACTCAGCGCGGCCCGGTTCTGCACGACGCGCTCGTCTCGCGCTTGCCGTACGTGCCGTGGATCGATCGCGTCAACTACGTCGCGTGGCTCGTCGTGTATCTGCCGCTCACCCTCGTGTTCTTGTGGAGCGAGCCGCGGCGTTGGGTGCGCTACATGATCACGGGCGGATTGGTGTCGCTCGCGCGCGGCGTGTGCATCGCAGTCACGACGCTGGGCGTTCCCGATCCGGATCACGCGGGAGCGGGCCTCGGCGAGCGCAATCTCAGTGCTGCATTTCTCGACTTGTTGTCGCCCGTCGGAGTCTTCAGCGACGGTTCCGCGCGCGCCTATCTGACGCAGGATCTCTTCTTTTCAGGGCACGCGGCGACGACCTTTCTCTTGGTCTTGTACCTGTGGCGTCGACCGCGCTGGCGCTGGATCGCGCTCGTCGCACACGTGGCGATGGTCGCGGCGGTGATGCTGGCGCACTTGCACTACACCATCGACATACTGGGCGCGTGGGCGTTCACGTTCGCCCTGTTCGCAGCACGCGAATGGAGCCCGCGCGCGTCGATCGCGATGGCGTCTTGAAGCGGACGGGCGGTCGCGGTCGATAGACTCCGGGGCCGGAGAAACGCATGACGTCGACGATGAATTCACGAGAGCGCTTCCTCGCCGCATGTCGTCGCGAACAGCTCGACGCACCGCCGGCGTGGGTGATGCGACAAGCCGGGCGCTACTTGCCCGAGTATCGAGCAGCGCGCGCAGGTCGATCGTTCCTCGACATGGTGCACGACAGTGCACTCGCGGCCGAAGTCACGTTGCAGCCGATGCGGCGTTTCGACATGGATGCGGCCGTGATTTTCTCGGACATCCTCGTGCCGCCGGCGGCGATGGGAATGAAAGTCGACTTCCTCGAGGGCGAGGGGCCTGCGCTCGCGCCTGTCGTGCGAACAGCAGCAGACGTCGAACGCCTCGTCGATTTCGATCCGTGGCAAGCGACGCGCTTCTTGGCCGACGCGATCAAGATCGTGCGCAAGGATCTCGGGCCGACGAAAGCGATCATCGGTTTCTGCGGCGCACCGTGGACCGTCGCCAGCTACATGATCGAGGGTGCATCGAGTCGCAACTTCGACCACACGAAGAAGATGCTCTACGACGATCCGACGTTGTTCGCGAGACTCATGACGCGCATCGTCGACAACTCGATCCCCTACTTGGAGATGCAGATCGAAGCCGGCGCCGACGTCGTGCAAGTGTTCGATTCATGGGGCGGAGCACTCGACGCAGCCGTGTATCGCGCGCAGATTTTGCCGCACGTGAAGCGTCTCGTCGCCGGAGCGAAAGCGCGCGGCGTGCCGGTGATCATGTACGTGAATGGAGCCTCGCAACTGCTCGAAGTGATGGCCGACAGCGGCGCCGACGTGCTCGGCATCGATTGGCGCGTCGCTCCCGCCGATGCGATCGCGCGCGTCGGCAAACGTTGTGCGCTGCAAGGCAATCTCGATCCGTGCGCACTCTTCGCGGCGCCCGCCGTCGTGACGCGCGAAATGAATCGCGTGCTGGACGAGTTCGCGTCTCAACGCGGCTACGTTTTCAATCTAGGCAGCGGAATCCTTCCGACTGTTCCCGTGGCGAGCATGGAAGCCCTGTTCGCGGCGGTGCGTGCGCGGAGGACGCGTTGATGCTCTCCGGTTCGCGCAGCGTTGGCTGTTCGCACTCGACGCGAGCCGTGCACGCCTGGAGGACGCGTTGAGCAGTCCGCTCGTCGTCCCGCGCGAGTTGCTGACGAAGTACGCGACTTCGGCGCCGCGCTACACGTCGTATCCGACCGCAGTCGATTGGTCGAAGACGTTCGATCCCAATCGCTACCCGGAGTTGCTCGAACGCGCGTCGTCGTCGCAAGAGCCGTTGTCGGTGTATACGCACCTGCCATTTTGCGCCGAATTGTGCCTGTTTTGCGGGTGCAACGTGATCATCAGCCGCTCGTCGTCGCGCATGGACACGTACCTCGACGCACTGGAGCGCGAGTTCGCTTTCGTCGCTGCGCGTGGGATGGGAGCGCGTCGTGTGCGCCAATATCACTGGGGCGGTGGCACGCCGACGCAGATGTCGATCGCGCAACTCGAGCGCGTCCAAGCCGCATTTCATCGCGCGTTCACTCTCGCACCAGATGCCGAAGTCGCCGTCGAAGTCGATCCGCGCGTGACGACGAAGGAACACGTCGCGTGGCTCGCCGAGAACGGCTTCAACCGCGTGTCGCTCGGCGTGCAGGATTTCGATCCCGCCGTGCAAGAGGCGATCAACCGCGTGCAGAGCGAACAGGAGACGCGAACCGTCATCGACGCAGCGCGCACGGCCGGCATTCGCTCGATCAACATCGACCTGATCTACGGTCTGCCCAACCAAACGATCGCGAGCTTCGCACGCACGATCGAACGCGTCATCGCGATCCGCCCCGAGCGCATCGCTCTGTTTCACTACGCGCACGTACCGTGGATGAAGAAGCATCAGAACGCGCTCGAAACCGATCGCGCGCCGAGCTCGGAAGACAAGCTCACGATCTTCACGCGCGCGATCGAGCAGTTCCAAGCAGCCGGCTACGTCTACATCGGTCTCGATCACTTCGCGCTGCCGACGGACGAGCTCGCCGTCGCACTGAACGAGCGCAAATTGCAGCGTAATTTCATGGGCTACACGACGCGCCGCGGTGGCGACATGGTGAGCCTCGGCGTGTCGTCGATCGGTGACGTCGCTGGTTCGTTCGTGCAGAACGCGGCGAAAGAGCCGGACTACTTGGCCGCGATCGAAGCGCGCGGTTTCGCCACGTACCGCGGTCACGAACTCTCGCCCGACGACTCACTGCGTCGCGACGTCATCGTCGGCCTGATGTGCAACGGCGTCCTGTCGAAGCGCGAGATCGAAGCGCGTCACGGCGTCGTGTTCGACGAGACGTTCGCCACCGAGCTCGCTGCGCTGCGCCCTCTCGAACAAGACGGCCTTCTCCACCTGACCGCCGATGCGATCCATCTGACCGACCTCGGCCAAGTGTTCATGCGCAATGCCGCGCTGCCTTTCGATCGCTACTTTGCCGCTCGTTCCGCCCAAGGCGGCGATACGGGTCGCACGTTCTCGAAGACGCTGTGAGCGTCGGCTGGTGAAGGCACGGCCTGATCGCCGTGTCGCCGGTCACCGATTCTCGAGTGTGCCCGACTGTTTGTTGCAAGGCATACCCTCTAGCGCCCTTTGAACCCGGCGGCTGTTGATTGCTGCACCTCCCGCAGTGAAGATCCGCAGTGAGCAACGGTACGGAACCAAGCAGGCACACATGAACCCGGTCGAAGAGTACTACCGCAGTCTCGGCGAGATTCATCGCAGCCACAGCGGAGTGCCTGAAACTTCGTACTACCCGGCACTCGAAACACTGCTCAGCGAGATTGGCAAGACGCTAACCCCTAAAGTTCGCTGCATCATCAACCTCGCCAATGCGGGTGCGGGAATTCCCGACGGTGGAATCTTCTCGGCCGACCAACTCAAACGTCAGCGCGCTGACAACGACGATTCGATTCAAATTCCCGAACGCGGCGCGATCGAGGTGAAGCCTCCGGACGAAGACCCGCGCGAAACGATTCAATCAGATCAGGGGCGAAAGTATCTCAGTCGCTACGGACTCGTGTTGGTGACGAATCTGCGCCAGTTCGTACTGTTCGAACGCGGCGACGATGGCGGTGCCGTCGAGATCGAAGCGTACGACCTCGCGGTCGACCAGAAGGCGTTTTGGCTGCTCTGTGATCAGCCGAAGAAAGGCGCGCAACGGCACGTCGATCTTTTCCCCGAGTACCTGCGTCGTGTGCTGACTCGTAAAACGCGTTTGAGCGAACCAGCCGACTTGGCCTGGTTTCTCGCCTCCTACGCACGGCAAGCGAAGACCGTCGTTGAGTGGAAAGAACTCGAGACACTCGCGCCGATTCGTTGCGCTCTCGAAGAAGTCCTCGGCCTGAAGTTCGAAGGCGAGAAGGGCGACCATTTCTTCAAATCGACGCTCGTTCAGACCCTTTTCTACGGGCTTTTCGCCGCTTGGGTCGTCTGGAGCAAGAAGCCGGAATCGCGCAAACCCGACGCACGCTTCGATTGGCGTATGGCGCAGTGGGACTTGAAGATTCCCATGATCGGCGCCTTGTTCAGTCAAGTCGCGAACGCCCAGCAGCTCGACGAGGAGGACCTGCGCGATCTCGTCGCGCCGCTCGATCGAGCGGCCGATGCTCTGAACCGCGTCGATCGACCAGCGTTCTTTGCGCGCTTCGCGGAGTCGGAGGCTGTTCAGTACTTCTACGAACCGTTCCTGCAGGCCTTCGATCCCGAGCTGCGCAAAGACCTGGGCGTTTGGTACACGCCGCGAGAGATCGTGCGGTACATGGTCGAGCGTGTCGACGTCGTGCTGCGCACCGAGCTCGGCATCGAAGACGGGCTCGCAGATCCACGCGTCTACGTGCTCGATCCGTGCTGCGGCACGGGCGCATTCCTCGTCGAAGTATTGCAGCGCATTCAACGCACGTTGAAAGACAAGGGCGACGACGCGCTAGTTGCGCAGGGCTTGAAGACCGCGGCGCGTGAGCGCGTATTCGGTTTCGAGATCATGCCGGCACCGTTCGTCGTGGCGCACCTGCAGCTCGGATTGTTGCTCGAGACGCTCGGTGCACCGTTGAAAACGAGCGGCAATGAGCGCGTCGGCGTCTATCTGACGAATGCGCTGACCGGATGGGAACCGCCGAAAAAGCCGAAGGACGTGCTCTTCAAGGAACTCGAAGCGGAGCGCGACGCAGCCGAGAAGGTCAAGCGCGACAAGCCGATCCTCGTCGTGCTGGGCAATCCACCTTACAACGCATTCGCCGGAGTAAGTCCGGCGGAAGAGGACGGGCTCGTCGAGCCGTACAAGGAGGGCCTCAGCAAAGAATGGGGCATTCGCAAGTTCAACCTCGATGATCTCTACGTGCGCTTTTTTCGAATCGCGGAGCAGCGCATCGTCGAGAAGACTGGCGAGGGCATCGTCTGCTTCGTCTCCAACTTCTCGTACCTGAGCGACGCCTCGTTCGTCGAAATGCGGCGCCGATTGCAGCAGGGCTTCGATCACATCTGGATCGACTGCCTGAACGGTGACAGTCGTGAGACAGGCAAGCTCACACCGGATGGAAAGCCTGATCCGAGTGCGTTCTCGACCGAGCAGAACCCACAAGGGATCAAGGTTGGAACCGCAATCGGCCTGTTCGCTCGCAGACCGAGGACGCGGACAAAGCAAAAGGTGCATGCCACTGAATTCCGAGAGTTTTGGGGAAGAGAGAAGCGCGCTGATCTCCTGAATTCGCTGGACGCCAAGGAGAAACGCTTCGCCTACAAGGCCGCGAATCCAGACCAGACAAATCGTTACTCCTTCATTCCTTCAACTGTGAGCGACAGGTATCTGTCCTGGCCCAAGCTTGTGGATCTCTGCGCTATCAACCCAGCCAATGGACTGATGGAAAAGCGCGGTGGAGCGTTGATCGACATCGATCGCGCCGCGCTCGAACGGCGCATGCGCGCCTACTTCGACCCCAAAGTCGAATGGAGTGGGCTTCAAGAAATCGTACCGGGGCTGACGACCAAGGCTGCGCGCTTCGATTCCCCGAGTTCCGTTCGCAACAAATTGATCAACGCCGAGACTTTCGAAACGGATCGCGTTCGTCGTTACTTCCTTCGGCCCCTCGATTCTCGTTGGTGCTATTACAGCGGAGTTCGCCCGCTATGGAATGAACCGCGTCCCACCTTGTGGGCGCTGCACCGTGCAGGCACACCATTCCTCGTTTGTCGACCGGCCGGGGTCGCGCAACCCGAGGGTGTGCCGTTCTTCTTCACGAAGCTGTTGGGCGACAACGACGCGTTGCGCGGCCATGCGTACTATTTCGCTCTGCGTCTCGCGGCTGACGACCAAGTCGCTGAGACGCCGCTGTTTGCTGCGGATGAGCCGGCGGCGCGTTGGAAGCCGAATCTCTCGGCGAGCGCGCGCGAATACCTGCGTACCCTCGGACTCCGTGACTTTGACAGCGATCCAAACTCGGCGGCGCTGATCTGGTTGCACGCCCTCGCGATCGGCTTTGCACCGGCATACCTGTGCGATAATGCCGATGGCGTGCGCCAGGATTGGCCCCGAATTCCGCTGCCGAAATCACGTGCTGCGTTGATGACCTCCGCTGAACTGGGCGAGCGCATCGCTGCTTTGCTTGACACGGATACGCCGATCAAGCACGTCGATACGGGAGCACCACGGGCGGAGTTGAAGGTGATCGGCACGCTCGCGCGCTTCGACTCCTCTGCTGTGAATCCGGATGCGGGCCACCTCGACGTCGATGTCGGTTGGGGTCACGCAGGCAAGGATGGCGCGACGATGCCGGGCAAGGGCAAATGGATCGCACGCGAATACACCAACGCAGAACGAGACGCGCTCAAGGAAGGCGCCAAGGCTTTGGGACTGACTCTGGAGCAAGCGCTCGATGCACTCGGCCGCACCACACGTGACGTGCAACTCAACGCCGTGACTTACTGGCGTAACGTCCCGTCTAGTGTGTGGGAGTTCGTGATCGGCGGCTATCAGGTCATCAAGAAATGGCTGAGCTATCGCGAGCACGACATGCTCGTCCGCTCCCTTACGATCGACGAAGCACGCCATGTGACCTCGATGGCCCGGCGCTTGGCCGTGATCGCATTGCTCAGAGAACAGTTGAACGCGAACTACCGCGCTTGCGCAGATGAATTCCACGCGTCGCCAGCAAGTGATACGACAGCTGAGTAGCCGGATTGGAATCAGACAACCAGAGTCCGACGACACACGGAAAAGTCTTCCTGCTCCGCGACATCCCGTCGCGTGACTCTCCGCGCGTTCAACCGCAACGCGAAACGGGCCGATAGAGCGTTGTCTCTCCCCAGTCTCCGCCCCTTCGTCAACTGCGCGCCCACGCCCCATGGACATCGCAACACTGCTCGGTTTCGTGCTCGGCCTCAGCCTCATCGTGTGGTCGATGGCGCACAACGGCATCGCCGGGTTGGCTTTGTTCCTTCACGGACCGGCGGCGGCCGTCGTTTGCGGCGGTAGTTTCGCGGCGATCTTGATCCACTTCCCGCTCCACAACGTGAAGGACCTGGTCAAGGTCATCCTCAAGAACTTCCTGCACAAGGTCCCGCCGCCGCAAGAGGAGATCGAGCGCATCATCAGTTACGCGAACCTCGCGCGACGCGACGGTTTGCTGGCGCTCGAATCGAAATTGCAGGAAGTGAAGGACCCCTTCTTCGCGAAGGGCGTGCAACTCGTGATCGACGGCTTCGCGGCCGAAACGGTCAAGGACATCATGATCCTCGACGCCGAAGTCGAGAAGCAGCGGCACTCCGTCGGCAAGAAAATGCTCGAACAACTCGGCACGTTCGCGCCGGCGTTCGGAATGGTCGAGACGCTCATCGGCCTCGTGCAGATGCTTTCGAACTTGTCCGATCCTTCGAAGATCGGTGCAGGTATGGCCGGTGCTCTCGTCGGCACGTTCTACGGCGCGTTCCTCGCGAACATGGTGTTCTTGCCGCTGGCGGGCAAGCTCGACATCCGCGCGAAAGAGGAATACCAGCGACGTGAGCTCGTGATCGAAGGCATCGCCGCGATTCAGTCCGGCGAAAAACCGCAGCTCATCAAAGAGCGCTTGAAAGGCTTCCTCTCTCCGGGCGCGCGCAAAGCGATCCCGGCGTGACGAACGCGACACGCACGTGGCACGCCCGAAGAAACAGGAAGAGCACGCGCACTCGGAGAGCTGGCTCGTCAGCTACTGCGACATGATCTCGCTGCTCGTCACGTTCTTCTTGATGATGATGACGTTCTCCACGAGCAATCAGCACAACATGACCGAGGCGGGAGTCGGCTTGTTGAAAGGTCGCGGCGGCGTGTGGAAGAACCAGCTCGCGTTTCCGCTCGAATCCACCGTCGACCTCGCTCAACTCAACGTGTTCGCGCGAGAAATGTGCTCGTTGATGTCTGTCATGGGCGGTGGACAACCGATGACCGTCAAGCCGATTCAAGACGGCTTCACGATCGGATTCGATCTCGACGCTTCGTTCGCACCGGGCTCGGACGAAGTGACGCCGGCTCTGCGCAAGGAACTGCTGCGCGTCGGTCGTGTGCTCTCGCGCTTCGGCTTCGCGATCATCGTCGAGGGTTACACGGACTCGCTCTTCCGACCGACGCGCTACTACACCGACGACATCGCGATGGGTCTGTCGCGCGCGCGCGAGGCCGCCACCGTATTGCTCGACGGCTGCGCGATCCCGTCCGAGCGCGTATTCGTTTCGAGCTTCGGATCGCTGCGTCCGCGCGCACCGAACGAGACGCCGACGGGGCGCACGAGCAATCGTCGTGTCGAGTTGCGCGTCGTGCCGACGATTCGTCGCTCGACGCCCAGTCAAGCGGGCGGACAATTCGAGGAGCGTCAGAAGTGAGCGACCACGCATCACACGGCGCTCACGGCACAGCGGTCGCCGACGCGCATGCTCCTGCGAAGGACGCGCACGATCACATCGAACAACACGGTGACACGCACGGCGCGAAACCTGGCGGTTCGGGTGAGCACGGCGACGGCCACGACGGTGGTCACGGCGGCGCGCACGGCGGTGGTCACAAGAAACACGATCACGATCATCCGCCGGGCACGCCGCCGTGGTTGATCTCGTTCGGCGACATGATGACGCTCTTTTTGTGCTTCTTCATCATGCTCGTGACGATGGCGAAGACTCAGGACGCCGGACTCATGGCGAAGGGCCTGGGTCCGTTCATCGCCAGCCTCGAAATGAGCGGAAACGACGGTGCTTTGCAGGGTTCGACGATGCTCGAGGGCATCAACCGCTATCGCATTCGCTTCGGTCTCGAGCCGTTGACCGAAGAGGAGTGGGAGTCGGGCATCGAAGCGCCGCACGATCCGCAGGACATCGAAGCGCTCATCAAAGAGTCACTACGTTCGTCGTTCTCGCTCGATCAACCGCTCGTCGCTGCGTTCCCGGCGGACTCGGCCGATTTGAGCGACGATGCGAAGCACTATCTCGACTTGATCGCCAGCACGTTGCGGCCGGGACAAGGCCAGGTGCTCGTGCTCGAAGGCCACGCCGACGACGCCGCTGAACGCTTCGACGAAGACAACACGTTGCTGGCTCTGCGTCGCGCGAACATCGTCGCGAAGTACTTCATCGAAGAACACGGATTCGTCTCGGTACGCGTCGAACCCCGCGCTTTCGCGCGCGACGTGCCGCGAGAAGGATCCAGTAGCCGCGGCGTGGACGCACGCGTCGTTCAACCCATCGAAAACGAAGAGAAGTGATTCACGCCCGAGGACTCGAACATGGCTGAAAACAAAGAAGCGAAGAAGGACGACAAAGCGGAGGTGCCGAAGAAGAGCAAGAAAGGGCTCTTGCTCGGTGGTGGAGCGGGAGCCGTCATCCTGTTCGGTGCGATCGCAGCGACGATGGGCACACCGAAAAAGCAGGTCGAACGACATCTGCTCGGCGGTCCGTTCGTGAGCAAGCTCTCGAAGAGCGAGATCACGGTGAACCTCGCGGGGGAAGGCAGCAAGCGCTACCTCGTGATGGATCTGAACGTCGAGTACTTCGCGTACGAGGAGAGCTATGCGACGTCGCGTCTCGGCACCGGCCTCGCCGGAGGAGACGGGCACGGAGGTCCGCCTAGCGCGGGCGATCCGCTCTACCTCGCGATGTTCCAAGACTCGGTGCTCAAGATCGCTGCACGCAAGACGCGCGATCAAGTCACCGATCAGGTTCAGATCGATTCATTCCTCGAAGAAGTGCGCGTTGCGGTGGACCCGCTGATCTTCCCGGTCTGCGTCGGCGACAGTCACGGCCAGACGATGCCGGACAAGAAATCAGGCTTGCGCGTCGGCGAATCGATCGCGGACGCGACGTTCCGCGGCATGCTGCACGAGCACGATGTCGAAGTGAATGCTCTCGAGAAAACGGTGAAGCTCGATGACGGTCCCAGCGTCGGATACCAAGGCAGGGAGCGCGACCTGAAGGTCGAAAACGCCAAAAAGGAGCACGTTTTTTTGGATGTCACGACCATCGAGCCCGAGTTCGTCGGCAAAGTGCCGATCGGATTGGGCGGCAAGGTGCGTCGGATCTACCGCAACAAGTTCCTCGTGCAGTAGACCGATCGCGAAGCCGGCCCGGGACACGCCGCTACCGGAGTGAGGACTCTGCGGCCTGCACTTTCGAATCGACGTCGAGCGGTGTCGTCGATTCGCCCATCGTCGGGTGCCGTCGATCGTCGAGTTCACGTTTGAGAGCTCGCGCGCGCACGTCTATCCTCCATTCGTGATTCGATCGCGAACCGTCGTCGTCGGAGCGGGACTCGCGGGACTCGCGTGCGCGTTCGACCTTGCCCGCAGCGGTAGAGACGTCGTCGTCTTCGAGCGCTCGTCGCGCATCGGCGGCGCAGTCGGAACTCTCCATCGCGAGGGTTTCACGTTCGAGCTCGGTCCCAACACCGTGCTGGCGTCGAGCGCGGCATTTCGGCGGCTCGTTCTCGATCTGGGTCTGGACCAGCGCTTGATTCACACGCGCAGCGCGACACGTTGGTTGTGGTTCCACGAGCAGCTCGTCGCGCTCCCCCATTCGCCGCTCGGTCTCCTCACCTCGCCGATATTGAGTGCGCGTTCGCGGCGCACGCTTCTCACCGAGCCACTGCGTCGATTCGTTCCGCCCGCAGACGATCGCGAGCCGAGCTTCGAAGAATTCCTGGCCGAGCGCATCGGCTTGGAGGCCGCGCGTGTTCTCGCCGGATCCTTCGTGCGCGGTGTGTACGCAGCCGAGATCGACGAACTGGGAGCGCGCAGCGCTTTCCCACGCTTGTGGGAAGCGACGGTTCGACGCGGAGGACTCGTGCGCGGACTCGTCGCCGGTCGAAAAAGGACGGAGGAGGAAAGTCGTTCCGGGGGGCAGACAATCCCGCGGTCGGCGCTCGTGTCGTTTCCTAGAGGCATGCAGGAAGTCGTGGACGCGTTGGGTCGCGAGCTCGCCGGTCGAGTGCGCGCCGGCGTCGCAGTCGAGCGCATCGAACGACGCGATCACGGCTGGGTCGTTTGGACGACGGATGGTTCGGCGCTCGTCGCCGATCGCGTCGTGATCGCGACGCAAGCTCGCGCCGCCGCTGCACTGCTCGCGGACGTGATCGACACGCGCTCGCTCACGTCGATTCGTCATGCTGCGATCACTGTCGTGAACGTCGGATTCGCGCGCGACGTCGTGCTGCCCGAGGGTTTCGGTTACCTCGTTCCGCCGGATGCATCGGCGCGCGGTTCGATCTCACCCACAGCGCTCGGTACCATCTTCGCGTCGAACGTATTCCCCGGCCGAACGCCTGGAGGCGGAACGTCGATCGCGAGCTTCTACCGCACGTCGGATGTCGAAGCGCTCGACGAATCCGCGCTGGTCGGGCTCGCGTGCGGCGATCTCGCGCTGGTGCTGCGCTCCGACGCGAAGCCACGACCCACAGTTCACCACATCCAACGCTGGAGCGACGTGATTCCCCGACTCGAACCCGGTCACGATCGTCGCATGAACGCGATCACGAACGCATTGATCGAGCGCGAACCGACGCTGCATCTGGCCGGCTCGTTCATCGGCGGCGTCTCCGTCGATTCCGTGATCGCGACCGGGCGTCGCGTGGCGCGTGAAGTACAACGGCGAGAGCGACTTTCGTGACTCAAGCGATCCAAGCACTCGGTGTGGCGTTGCCCGTGTTGTACGCGCTTTCCGCGCTGTTCCACGGAGTCGTGTTCGCGGGGGAGCGCTCGACGAAAATCGATCCGCTGCGACGCAACGTCTTGAACGCGACGATCGCGATCCACTTCGCGTATTTCGCTGCACGTGCTGTCGAAATCGAACAATTCCCTGCGAACGACCTGTGGACGACGGTGTCGTTCATCGCGTTCTCGACGGCGCTCCTCTACGCGGTCATCGCACGCGTCACAGGGCACTCGGGTTCGGGCGGAGTCGCACTCGGATTGGTCTTCGTTCTGCAATTCCTGTCGTCGAGCTTCGGTTCGTTCACGCCCGTCATGCGCGCCGCCGGAATGAATCCGTGGGCGATCACGCACGTGTCGTTGAGTGCAGTCGCAGCAGCGGCGCTCGCATTGTCGGGTGTCCACGGCGCGTTGTATCTGCTGCTCCTGCGCGAGATGCGTCGGCGTCGCTTCGGTGCGTGGTTCGATCACCTGCCCGATCTCGACATGCTCGCGAAGATGATGCGACGCTCCGCGTTGTTCGGTTTCATCGGCCTGACGATCGGACTCAACGTGGGAATCGGACTCGCCCACGCGGAGAAAGTGCCGGGTTTCAATTACACCCATCCCGAAGTGCTGATGTCGCTCCTCCTGTGGCTGCACTTCGGCGTCATTGCTTTCAGCGAGAAGATCCGGGGGTTCGGCGCGCGCCGAGCTTCGTACGCAGCCGCCGGCGGACTCGTCGCGCTGCTCTTGTCGCTGCTGCTCGTCCTGTGGCCCAACTCGTTCCATTCGGGGCTTTAGATGGATCCGCGCACGACGCTCACGCTCGTCGGCGTGTCACACCGCACTGCTGCGGTAGGTGTGCGCGAGCGCTACGTCGTGAATCAGGAGGACCTCGCTGCGTGCCTCTCGTCGTTGCAGCAGATCGACGGTGTCGCCGAAGCGTTCGTGTTGTCGACGTGCAATCGCACGGAAGTTCTGGTCGTAGGCCCGCGCGGCGTGGAGGTCTCCACGCGCCTGAAAGCGCAGCTGTTCCGCAATCTGCCGAACGATCACATCTACTCGTACGAGGACACTGCGGCCGTCATCCACGCCTTCCGCGTCGCGTCGGGCCTCGACAGCATGATCGTCGGAGAGAGCGAGATCCTGGCGCAGATCAAGCGCAGCATCGACGCGGCTGAATCGGCCAAAGCACTCGGTTCGACGTTACGCGCGCTCGTTCAACAAGCCTTGCGCGTCGGCAAGCGCGTGCGCACCGAAACGGAAGTCGGGCAGGGAACACTTTCGGTCGCCCGTGTCGCCATCGATGTCGCACAACGCGCGTTCGGTTCACTGCGAGACGAGCGCGCACTCGTCATCGGCGCCGGCGAAACCGGCGTTCTGACAGCGAAACACCTGAAAGAGCGCGGCATCGGCGCACTCGCCTTCGCGAATCGAACGCTCGAGCGTGCTCGCGTCGTCGCCGCCGAACTAGGCGCCAGCGCGCACGGACTCGATGAGCTGAAGGACCTGATCCGCCAAGCCGACTTGGTCGTCGCCTGCATCGAAGGACAGACGTCGTCGATCGACGCGACCGTCTTCGACAAGCGCGCGATCGCCCGTCGCGACAAGCCGTTGCTCGTGATCGATCTGTCGATGCCGCGAGCGGTGTCGGTCGACGTGGCGAAGTTGGGCGCGAACGTGCTCGTGTACGACCTCGACGATCTTGGGCGCGTCGTCTCCGAGAACGAGAGCGGTCGCAAGCGCGCGATCGAAACGGCCGACGCGATCGTCGTCGCCGAGTTGCACAAGTTCTTGAGCCTGCGCACGTACGCTGCGTTCTCGCCAGCGATCGCGGTGTTGCGCGAACGCTTCGAGAAGACGCGCGAGGACGTTCTCGACGCCGTGGCTGGCGCGCGCAGCGATCCGCGCGACGTGCAATTGGCTCACGAATTGGCGCGTAGACTGCTCGACGTCGCACTCGATCAGATGAAGGATAGCGCCCGTCATACGAGCTCCGAAGAAGTGCTCGATCGCGAATACCACCGCTTCTTGGAGAACCAATGAAGTTCACGTTGGCGACGCGCGGCAGTCCGCTAGCGCTCTGGCAAGCGAACGAAGCGAAGCGCCTCTTGCTCGCACGCTTTCCGGAGATGACCGTCGATCTGCTCGTCGTGCAGAGTGCCGGCGACAAGGACAAACAGACCGAGCTCGCGCGCTTCGGATTGACGGGCATCTTCACCGCCGAAGTCGATCACGCCGTCGTGTCAGGCGCGGCGCACGCGGGGGTCCACAGTTTGAAGGACATGACGACGACGCTGCACGAGCGACTCACGCTCGCCGGTTGTCTCGCGCGCGGACCGGTCGAAGATGTGTTGTTGACACGCGACAAATCGAAACTGAGCGACCTCGAAAGCGGCGCGCGCGTCGGCACAGGATCCGTCCGTCGCGTCGCGATGATCAAGCGGTTGCGGCCCGATCTGGAACTCGTCGGCATCCGCGGAAACGTCGAAACGCGCCTGAAAAAACTTCAAAACAACGAATGCGATGCACTCGTGATGGCGCGCGCCGGGCTCGAACGGTTGGGCCTGGTGTCGATGATCAGCGACGTGTTCGACATCGAGCGCTCGGTTCCGGCGGTCGGCCAGGGCATCGTCGGCCTCACGGGTCGCGTCGACGATCAACCGACGATCGATGCGCTGAAGCAGATCACGCACACGCCCTCGTTCGCTGCGGCTCGAGCCGAACGAGCGTTGCTCCACGCGTTGCACGGCGGCTGCAATGCGCCGGTCGGCGGACATGCGCGGTGTCATGGTCACGATCTCGAACTGCGCGGGCGCGTCATGTCGCTCGACGGAACCGAGTGCCTCGAAGACCACATGCGGGGCGATGCACGCGATGCGGTGCAGCTCGGTGAGAAGCTCGCTGCCCGATTGATCACGCTCGGTGCGAAACGCTTGATCGACGCGGCGAGGACGAAGTGAAACGCGTCCTCGTCACGGGCCCCGTCGATCGGCGGGCCGAGTACGTGCGAGCTGCGGACAGCGCTCACTGGACGGCGATCGATTTTCCGCTCGTCGACGTCGTGATGAAGAACGTCGATCCGCGCGCAGTCTTGAGCGACGACCCAACAGTCGATTGGATCTGCGTCACGAGTTCGAACGCGCTTTCGTTCGTCGAGCGCGCGCTCGCAACGTTTCCGATCCTCGCGCACGTCACCGCTGCCGCAGTCGGCGAGCGCACGACGAACGAGCTCGCACGGATCGGCTGTTCGATCGCATTCGAACCATCCGCGAATGCGACCGAGTTGGCCGAGCGCGTGCTCACTCGATCGACGAAAGCGTCTCGCGTCTTGTGGCCGCACGGTGATCGCTCGGACGAGCTTGCGCACTTGCTGCGATCGCGCGGACTGACCGTCGTCGATCCGATCGTGTACGAGACGCGATCGCGCGAGGACCGCAAGATTCCTGCTGCGGACGTGGTGTTTTTCGCGAGCCCCTCGGCCGTTGCCGCGTGGCACGAACATCCTGGTGACGACACCGGCCCGCGGCTCGCGATCGCGA
>JAWXBU010000255.1:0-17213 GCA_034440255.1 Planctomycetota bacterium
CTGGCACTTTGCTCCGACGAGCCCTGGCACTTTGCTCCGACGAGCCCTGGCACTTTGCTCCGACGAGCCTTGGCGCTCGCTCTGGCGATCAGCCGGCGAGCAGAATCTCGATCCGCTCCAACCAGGCCGCACTCTCGTCGAGTCCGCCGGGTCGATCCCGCAAGCTCCACAAACGCCGGTGCTCGGCGATCAAATCCGTCAAACGAGTTGCGAGACCCGCACGCACGCTGCGCGAGATCGCGCTCACCGCCGAACCGGTCGCTGTCGACAGACGCGCGCGTCCAAAATCGCACGCGAACATCGAGAGATCGCAGGCGAAACGCAGCTCGGAGGTGAGCGTGCTCGCATCCGGCCGGCGCGAGCGGACGCGCTCGATGCGCGGTCGCAGGTCGGCGAGGAATGCGCGCGCTCTCTCCAAGCCCTCGTCGGTGAGACCGACCACGCGCGGATGCGGCAGTGGTTCGCGCGCGAACGCCAACAAGAAGAAGAGCGGCGAACCGTTGGTGCTCGAAGCTCCGGTCAGCTCGCCCGCGCGGCCGAGTGCGAGGCATAGCTCGCCGATCGCGCCCCCATCGTCCTCGAAAACGTGTTCGTCGAGCGTGCGCGCGACCTCCGCGTCGTCGTCGAGTTGCAGGTCCGCGTTCCAAGCGCATCCAGCGCCGAGCGCGAGCCCGACCTCGGACACGACGCGCGGCTGCAAGTAACCGCGGTCGCCCCATTCCGTGATCAAGTAACCGCTCGCGCCATTCGCGCGTCCGTGTCGTGCGGCCTCGACGAGATTGGCGCGCATGTTCGCGCTTCGGCCGGCGATGCTCTGCCAACTCGACGTCCCCGGGCAGACGTAGAATTCGAGTCCGCTGGCCTGGAACAACTGCGCGTGTTCGGCGAACGGATGTCCCGCGTCGTAGCCCCATTCGAGTGCGATCGCGTCCTTCGGCAAGAGCGGAACGAGCTCGGGACGTTTGACGATGATGTCGCCCCAGAATTGCATGCGCCGGCCACGCGCGGCGATCTTCGCGTGCACCGCTTGCAAGTAAGAGAGGTAGACGCGCTCGACGCCGTGCTCAGCGCATCTCTCCCGTGCGCGACCCAAGCCGAGATCGAACGTCTCGTCGAGTCCGACGTTGATGATTCGGCTGGAAAAACAGGGCAAAAGCTGGTCGTAGAGATCGTCGAGCAACGCCAGGGCGCGCGGATTCGAGAGATCGAGCGAGTACGGCTCGCGCTCGATGCTGAACGCGTGGTCGACTCCCTCCGGCACCTCGGCGAGCTCGCGGTAGCGCTCGTGCTTCAGCCAGCGGTGCATGTGGCCGAAGCTCTGTTGGTTCGGCACGAGCTCGACCCCGCGTGCTGTGCAGTAGCGATCGAGATCGCGTACTTCGTCAGGAGTGAACGGCGACGCGTCGCGCCACACGTCTTCGTGACCGACGTATGCGAACGTGTGCTCGGTGTAGATCTGCAACTGATTGATCTTGAAGGACGAGAGTCGTTCGACGAGCGCGAACAAGGTCGCCATCGTCGGCACCCGCGTGCGCGAGACGTCGAGCATGACGCCGCGCGCGGCGAATGTCGGCGCGTCGAAGATCCGCGTCGGCTGAAACGCGAGTCCGCGCTGCGTGCGTTCGCATCCGGCGAACCACTGCGCGAGTGTCGCGCACGCCGGAAACAGCGCCTGCTCACTCGCGAGACACACGCGTGCGCCGCCCTCGGTGATGTCGATCTCGTAGCCTTCGGGCGACGTGGAAAGTCCCTTGTCCACGCGCGTTTCGACGCGGAATCCAGGCTCTGCTCCGCATTCGATGCCGCGCACAGCCAACCGTTCGCGCAGTCGATCGAAGGCAGCGCCGGTGGGACCGCGCCAATCGAGGTGCGGGGGACGATGAAACACACGCTCGCCGGTGGTCCGCTCGCGCGGAGGCGGCCACAACGAAGCGATGGCGTTCACGTCGGACGCACCACCGCGCTCGTGCGCTTCGTCACGAACAAGACGAAGGCGCAACCGAGCGGGAACACCAACTCGTTGACGCCTTTCGCGCCGAGTTCGATCGTCGACATGTCGGGTTTCGCATTCTTGAAGAGCGACACGATGACGACGGCGAACACGATGCCGATCGTCGCTCCGGCACGGACGTAGCTCCCGATGCGCGCTCCGTCTCGTTGCGTGAGACGCCCGAGCCAGATGCCGAACAGGCCGTACTCGAGCGCTTTGATGCCGGCGAGCAAGTAGGGCGACAACAATTCGGGCGACGCCACGGCCCGCGCGTTCGAGATCGCTTGCAGTGTGCCTTTGTGGACAGAGCGCGCGATCGCGAAACCGACGGGTCCCGACACGGCGCCGAGGAAGCCCATGACTGCGGCGCGCGAGTTCGATGCGGCAAGCCCGCAGGAAATGCCGAAGCACACGACGCCCGACCACGACACTTTGCTCGCGACTTGCGCGATGGCGCGCGCTGATTCGGGCAGGTCTTTCTCGATCGCGACGATGCCGAGGATCAACAGTTCGAGCGCGACACCGACGATGACGGACCAGAACGCGACCGTGCGCGTGCGGCGCCAGAAATTCGCAGAGTTCGATTCGATGCGGACAGCGTCGCTCATGGGGGCCGTGAGCATCGCGGTCGAGCGCGCACCGTGCAAGCTCGTAGCGACTCGGTCGCGCGCAGATCAGTCGACGACGACGATCTCACCCGCGGCGAGGAACCACAGCTCGGCGCGCGGAAGTTTCGGCAGGGCCAGTGCGCGCATCAACGCCGTGCGGTAGGCATCCATTTGCTCACGGTGCTTCAGAGCAGCCGCTCGCGCTTCCATTGCGTTCGAGACGGCGTCCGTCTTGAAATCGACGATCGCCAGTTCGCCGCTCGCGGCGTCACGATAGACGAGGTCGATGGCGCCGGAGGCCGTGCTCGCGAAGCCGTCGATCTCCGCAGTCGTCGCGAGCAGCGCGAGTTCGCGTGCGACGACGTGCGGAGCGATCGCTTCGAGGCGGGCGCACAGTGGGCCCGCGAGGAACGCCCGCACGACTACCTGCGCGCGTTCACGTGCTTGGCCACACACCGCTGGTTCGTCGACTCCGGCCGCGTGCGCCGCTCGTTCGGTGAAGTTTCCGACGGTGAGCGACAAGCGCTGCATTTCGGCCGTGAAGTCGCTCTCGATCCGCCAACTCTCGAACGCCGCGTGTACCGCCGTTCCAGCGATGGAGGCAGCGCCGGGAGGCGTGCGGGCGGACTTCGCGACGTGATCATTCCACTCTTCGTCGCGCAGGCGCAGCGCGCTCATCGGCGCGACCAACGCCCGCCGATTGCGCATCTCGGCCGACGCCGTGAGCACTCGCAGACGCTCTGAATCATGCGCCGCTCGCGACGCGAGCGCTACCGAATCGACGCGTGCGGGCTCGATCTTCTGAGCCTCGATCGTGCCACTTGCCAAGCGGTAGCGAACACCGCCGCACACGAAGTCGTCGCTGCCCGCGGCCTCGCGCAGTTTCGAGACGGCGTCGCTGATCGAGCGCGAGATCGAACCCAGCATGTGTTCGTGCGTGGCGGCTTCTGGGTCCGTCGACGTCGGCAGCGAGCCCGACAGCACGAGCTTGTTCTTCGCGCGCGTCATCGCGACGTACAAGAGGCGCACCATCTCGGCGGCCTCCCGTTTCGCGTCACGCTCCTCGGCCTCGAACCAAGCCAAGTTCGGTGCGTCGAACAGCAACTGCGCGTCTTCGTCGACGCGCGTGGTCTTCCGCCCGAACGAGCCCGCTCCGGCCCTCTGGTGTAGACCCACGAGATAGACGTGCTCGTAGTCGAGACCCTTCGACTGGTGCATGGTCTGGATCTGCACGGCGCTGCGCTCGACGCCGCGAGGTTTGGCCTCGGCTGCGTCGAGCGATTCGGTCACCGCACCGCGCAAAGTCCGCAAGAGAGCCGTCGCATCTCCACCGTTCTGGACGAGCTCGCGCTCCACTTCACCGAAGAAGCGCTGCAGGTTCGCGACGCGATAGCGTCCTTGATAACGCGCCGCCGCGGTCGCTTCGGCCGAGGTCAACGACCGCAAGCGTTCTAGCCAGATGTCGCTCGGTTCCGTAGCGAAGCTCTGGCGCAAGAGTGCGATCGAATCGAGCGCGTGGTGCAACGCGCGCTCGAAGCCGACGATCCGCTCCAGGCCGGGGACGTCCGCGGGCATGCGCGCGAGAGCACGATTCACGACGGCGCGCACCCGTTCGATCGAGGCGGGATCGCGCGCGTCCAACGCGCCGGCGAGGTCGAAGAAGGAACCTTCGGGGCCCGGAAGCGAAAGGGGGATCCACAGCGCGTCCGGTACGCCGACCGTGCTCGATCGCAGGTAAGCGACGAGCGCGAGCAGGTCGCTCGGATCCACGACACAAGTGACGAGTGCCGCAGCGTCGACGACTTCACGACGTTTGTAGTAGCTGCGATCGCCGATCACGTCGAAGGGGATCGAGCGCGCCCGCAGAGCCTCGAGGATGGTTTCGAGTGACGTGCGCTTGCGCATCAAGACGCCCATCTCGTGCCACGCAGTCCCGCGAGCGTTCGCTGCCGCAAGTTCGCGGGCCAAGAATTCGGCCTCCACGCGCGCATCCATCGCGGTCGTCGATTTGCCGTCGCGTACCGCTTTCGAATCCCAGTGCTCGAGCACCGAGCTCTGGTCGACGCGCTCGGCGACCAGCGGTTCGAAGCGCGGCTGGACGCCCGCTTCTTCGTGCATGACGCGCGTCATGACTTCGGTGACCCGATCCAGAAGTGCTTGCTGCGAGCGGAAATTCAGCGACAACCGCAATGTCCGCCCGTCTGCGCGCACGACTTTCGCGACGAAGTCCTCGTAGGCGCGCAGGTCCGCGTTGCGAAATCCGTAGATCGACTGCTTCGGGTCCCCGACTATCAACAGCCCCGGAGCTGTACCGCTCGCATCGCGCAACGCCAACGCGTCGACGATGTCGCATTGAATGGGATCGGTGTCCTGGAACTCGTCGACGAGCACTTGCGTCAGGCCCGCGCGCAACCGTGAGCGAACTGCGCTGTCGTCGACGATCAAATCGCGAGCGTCGCGCAAGAGATCACCGAAAGTCTCGACCCCGCGCCTCCTCGCCCCCGCGCGCGTGCGGTCGAGCAAGCGTGCGAACAAGCGTCGAGCCGCACCGTGGAGTTCGGAATCGAGACGCACATAGCGCACTAGAAGCCGCTCGAGCACCCGACTGTGGACGACGAGAAGCGCCGCGAAATCAGGATCTTTCTTCGCGACCGACTTGGGCGCCTCCCCGTTCGCCCAAGCAGCGAGACTCGTGCGCGTGTACTCCGAGATCGTCTTGCGTGCGAAGCGGGTGTGCGCGGCAAGTTCCACGGCGTTCCGGGCGGGAGTCGCGATTTCCGCCGCGAGAACCGAGGCTTCGTCGCACACCGTCAAGAACTTCGAGGCACCGCTCGAATGCTGAGCGAGGGGCAGCGCGCACTCGCGCACGAACGACGTGATCGCGGCCACGAGCTCGAGGTCGATCGTGCGCACGACATCCGGCGGGAACGAGTCGTGCGCGAGGTCCTGCGCTCGCGTGCCCGCGAGTGTGAGCTCGACCAGCGCGTTCTCGACATCCGCCGGTCCGATTCCGCGAGCAGCCAACACGTGCCAATCCAGCCCGGTGTCCAGAGTGAGCGTCTCGCGCAGATCACGGACGATCTCGTCGCGTGCAATGGCCCGTACCCGTCGTCCGTCGACGTCGACTTCGAAACTCGGATGCAATCCGGCATCGAGCGCGAAATCGGACAACACGGCCTTGCAGAAAGCGTGGATCGTGCGCGCCAGCGGACGCTCGAGCGCGCGGCGCAAGTCCGCGGCGCGCAGCCGAATCTCCGCGTCGCCGTGTGCGTACACGTGGCCCTGCATGCCCTGTGGAAGAGAGCCGTTCTCCACGGTGGCGAGTGCGGCGCGGATCTTCTTGTCCATGTCCGCCGCAGCTGCTTCGGTGAACGTGATCGCCAGAACGCCGTCGAGCGCGCGCGAGGCGATCGCGGCACGAGCAGCACCAGCACCGAGTGCGCGCATGGATTCGTCGAAACCGCGATCGACGAGCCAGGCCGTGATGCGCGCGACCAGCGTGGTCGTCTTGCCGGTGCCGGCGCCGGCTTCGAGGACGATCGCGCCGTCGAATTCCGTGCGTACGATCGCGCGTGCGCGCGTGTCGGCCTCCCGCAGCGCGTCGAAGTTCCCGGCGCTCATTCCAAAGGCCCCTTGTTCTTGCGCTTCGGAGTGTCGAGGGCGGCTTCCTTCGCCGGCGGCTCCGGAGCTTTGGCGTCGACGAGGTGCCACTGCGCGCGTGCGATTCTCAGAGGCGCGTCGTCGTGCGCGCCGTCGCCGTGCACGAACAGCGCCAGCCGACGGTTGGCCGTGCTGTCTCCGCGCAAGCACGCGACCTTGACCTCGCAACTCGCGCACGCATCGTTGTTGTTCTGCGCTTTCGCGTCGAGCAGTCGCGGCAAGAAGGCGCCGCCGTCGTTGGCTGCGAGGAGCGTCGCGAGCGCGCGCTCGAAAACAAGGCGGGCCGTTTCGTCCGAACCTCGAACTTGGAAGACTCGCGAATCCTCGTCCACGTTCTCCTTCAAGAACACGTAGCGTCCTGCGCCGCTTTGACCCGACGAGAGTGCGTACACGATCGCTTGGAGTCGCGTTCCGTTGGCGATTCCGCTCAGGTGGTGCGTATGTCGCGTCGTGTCCTTGCGTCCGCCTGGGATCGGCGCACCGGTCTTGTAATCGGTGAAGCGCACACCGCCGTCGACGCGATCGGATCGGTCGGCGCGGAACAACAGTTCGCGCGCACCACGCAGGCCAGGCGGAATCGCGAGCGAGCCCTTCACCTCGGTTGCGAGTGTGACTTCGATGCGATCTCCGGTATCGATCGTGCGCGCGACGTCGAGCATCGGACGAGCGCGCACGGCAACGAGAGTGTCGAACCCGTCGAGCAGGATGCCGCGCTCGCCCAGCGCCCGTCGTGCGCAACGCTGCGTGAGCAGGTCGAGTTCGGAAGAGGCCGGCCACACGCTGCGTTTCGCCGGATCGCCGTGCACGGTTTCGAGGACGGCATGAACGACTTCACCGAGGAGTCGCGCGTCGACGTCGGGCAAGTCGGCGGCGGGATCGAGAGGCGGTTCGAGCCTCAAAACGTGACGCAAAAACGCCTGCCACCCGCACTTGGCCAGCGTTTCCATTCGTGTCACGTAGAGCGGCATGTGGCGCAAGTCGTCTTTCGCGCGTGCCTCACCGACGAAACCGAAGTACGGGCCCAGACGCTTTGCGTCACCGAACTCCGGTTCGAATTCGGAGAGCACGCGCACTCGTGCGGACGCGAGTTCGCCGTGATCGACCGGGAGACCGTTGGAAGCGCGGGCCTCCGACATCAAGACGCCGGCGAGGGCCGCGAAGGCTGCGTGACCGCCATACAATCCCCCGGCGAGTGCGTGCTCGCTCGCGGTGCGCAGTGCTGGGTGATCTGCGCGCATCGAATCACCCACGAGGGGCGCCGCTTCGATCGCGGCCGGACCGGTGACGCGCTCCAAGAGCATCGAGGGCAATAGAGTCTTGTCCGAGTCGTCGAGCGTCGGCCACGACAGGTGCACTCGACGAGCTGCTCGAACGAGACCGTCGAACAACGCGCGCTCTTCGTCGCGGCCGACCGATTTCACGCTCAGGTCCGGTAGCACGCCGGCGATGCGTGCGCGCAGCGAGTCTCCGAGCAGCGGATCTTCGCGCGCGACGCGCGGAAAGCGACCGCGCACCAGACCCAAGACGTGCACTTCCTCGAAGGTCCGGCCGCGCGCTTCGGTGACGTCGAGGACGATCACTCCGCCACCGGCGCCGCCGAGTTTCGGCGCGATGCGACCGACGAGTTCGGATGCGACGAGTTCGTCGAACGCGAGGGCCGTGAGTCGCAAGTCATCTGGGGCATCCGCGACGATGGCGGCGAGCGTGGCACCGAAGGAGTCGCGACCGAGCGTTTCGGCACTCCAGCCGAGCACGGATTCGACGAAGGCCGTGAGTTCGTGTGCGTGACTCGCGGCTGAAGCTCTCGTCGCCTCACTTGCGAAACGAGCGACGGTGGACCTGCCGCACGCGACGTGTCGGGCGAGCACTTCGATTCCGACGCGCCGTGATTCCGAGCGCCATTCGTGTTCCGTTTCGCCGACGGATTCCGCGGTCGCCGCTACTTCGGAAGATTCGTCCTGTTCCGTGACGACGCGGATCGGCAAGCGCAACGATTGCGCGCCACCGAGGCGTTGGGCCAGATCGAGAGCGGCGAAGGCTTCGAGCCGCTGCGTTCCCAAGGCACGCACGCCGGCCAGTTCCAAATGCACGCCCAGCGTGGTCTGCGTCGACGCGAGATCTCGCGCCGAGAGCCAGTGCTCGAGCGGGCACTCGCGACGACGCACGAGAAGTTCAGCGAGACCGCGGAGGCGTCTCTCCAGAGGACCGTCCGCTCCAGCTGCACCGACGGTCGAGAACGGGATCGCGAGGCGTACCAGGTGTCGGCGCAGCGCCGACGTGTAAGGAGCGAGATCGCGTGCGACGATCGCGATCGATTCCGGGACACTGCCTGCATCGATTGCCGCGCGCACACGGTCGCAGGCCGCTCGCACTTCCACATCGATTCCGCCGGCGCGAGCGAGCGTGATCGAGCCTGCGGGCGCGGGCACAGGTACGGCACGCGCAGGAATGGAAAGCCGCGCGCGCAACGCTGCGCCGAACGTCTCGCTCGCGAGCGAGTCGTGGTAGATCCGTGTCGTCGATCTGCGCGCCAATTCTTCGAAGAAGTCCAGCGCGGATCCCGTCGCGTCGCTGAATCCGTGGATCCACGTCGCGCGGCTGCTCCAGCACTGCGGACTAGCCTTCAGGGCCTCGGCTGCCTGCCGCGGAAGTGCATTACCGACTGCGATACCCGCGCTCGTTGCATGCTCGAAGACGTGCACGGCGAGGCGCAAGATCGCACAGGTTCGATCGCGCTCGCGCACCGAATTCGAACCGCGCACATCCTCCAAGGATTCACGACAAGCGTCGGCGTGATCGGGTTCGAAACCGGCGTCGAAGAGATCGCGCAAGGTCGCCACCAGCGGCGTCACGGCGTCGTCGAACGACTCGATTTCGCGTGCGAGTTCGGGCTCGTGATGCAGGACCTCGGCGACGATCGTGCGCAACAAGAGTCTGCCGCGCGGTACATCGAGCCCGGCCGCGAAGAGCACGCTGCGCGCCGCACCCGCGAGCGTCAACACTTCGACACCGACGCACGCTCCGCCCGTCCACTCGACCAACTTGCGCGCGAGATGCAGGCGCAGGCTCTTCGACGGCAGGAGCACGACGAGCGGGGACGCGAGCAAGCGTGGATCGGCGCGCACAGCTTCGCGATCGGCGATCACGTCGGCGCGCAGCAAGGCCTCGAGTGCCAGCGGACCGCAGGCTTGTCGCACGCGGTCCGCTGCATTCGTGCTCTCCCTGGCGCTCATCCAGCGCAGGGCAACACACGTCGGCGCGTGCGTCAATCTCGATTCGGCAGAGAATCGAAACCTGGGATCAATGCGCTTGCGCCGCGGCGATTTGCTTCTTCAACGTGGCGTCGTCGGGAAAGAGCGCGAGGCCCTTCTGCCACGCGGCCATCGCCTTCGCTTTCTCGCCGATCTGCGAATACATGTTGCCGAGCAAGATGTGCGACTGAGCGTGGTAGGGCTGCATGGCCGACGCTTCCTGTTGTTGGACCAACACTTCGAGGTGATTGATGGTCTCGTGCTGCTTGCCCGCCTGTGCGGGCCAGTGCGACAGACTCGTGGCTTTGTTGAAGCGCGCCGACCAATCGTGGTCGTCGATGGCGAGCGCGCGATCGAAGGACTTGTCGGCCAGCGTCGCCAAGCTGCCTTGCTCCATCGGGTTCGAAGTCTTGAAGAGCTTCTGTAAGTACGCCTGACCGAGCTGCACTTGCGCCTTGGCGTCGTTCGGCGAGTTCTTGGCGCGTTCCTCGAACAGCTTGACGAGCTCACTCATCTCGGCGTCGTCGGTGATCGTCCCGAAGACCTTCACGAAATCGCCGAAGTCGGCCGAGGGATCGGACAACTGTGCGAACGCGGTCTTGACGTCGAACTTCGCGGCCTTTTGCAGCGGTGCTTCGGCATTTTTCGGCGTGAGCTCGGTGTTCACTTTCGCGAGAGCGCGTGCGATCGCGGCTTCGATGTCGCCCGTGGGCACGCGCGCCGAACTGTTGTCCAGAGCGAGCTCACGACGCAACTCCTCGATCTGTTGCGCGAGCGCCTGCTGGTTCTTCGCGAGTCCGTCGACCGTGCTCGCGAGTGTTTCGTTCGCGCGCGCGTCGATCGCACTCGTCGTTTCCGCGTGTGACGGTTTGGGCGCCATCAGCGCGAACAGGAGGAACGCCGTACCGGCGGCGGCGACGATGGAGAGGAACAGGATGGTGAAGGGTTTCATGTGCGATGCGACTTTCGTGGAGGAGATCAGTGTGGTCGAAGGACGACTTCGCGATCGTCGCCGACGTTCAATTCGATGCGTTCTTCGAAGCGCTCGCCGTTGACGCGGGCGCAGATGGTCCAGATGCCGGCCGGAATGCCGTCGACGACGTAACGCCCGTCGCGGCCGGTGCGGTCCGTGGCCGCGAAGCTCAACGCGTGCCCGGATCCGTCGACGAAGGTGAGTTCGACGCCCGCGAGCGGCTCGTCGCGTTCTCCGCGCACGCGAACGACGAGGGACGCTCCGCGTTCGACACGCAGCTCGCACTCGGCGACCGCGTCGCTGCCGGCGACCCACAGGTCGGAACTACGCATCGGTGCGAGCCCTTTCTGATCAGGGAAAACCGTCGCTCGGTACGTCGCCGGATGCAGACGCTCGAACGCGAAGGAGCCGTCGTCCGTGGTGCGCGCGCGGCCTGCGAACACGAAGGTGTCGCGCTCCATGCGTTCGAGCAGGACGAACGCCTGCGTGATGCTCTCGTCGCCCGACGTCGCTCGACCGCGGACGGCACCCGAGCCCAGTCGCACGTCGTGCGTCAGGCGCCCGCTCGCCGTCACCGTGATCGATTCGACCGCGACGAAGCGGAGCCCCAAGTTTTCACCGACATACACGTCGTACTCGGCGGCGGGCAATCCGACGAAGAGGAAAGATCCGTCCGCAGCGGATCGCTGTGCGCGCCAACTCGAATCGTCGTTCACTCCGCGTGGTTGCAGCGTGACGTCGAGGCCTGCGAGCGGATCGCCGGCGGCCGACAAGACGCGACCGGCGAAGCTCGGCCCGTCGATCGCGTCGGGCAAGTTCACCGTCGTGATCGCGCCAGCGACGACGCGCGCGACTTTGGACGCCATCGTTTCGCGTCCGGCCGCCGTGTCGAGCGCGTTCAACATCACGTACTCGCCCGCGGGCAGATCGGAGATCGTGTAGCGACCATCCGCGCCGGCGATTCCGGCACCGTAGCTGAAGCGATCGAGCCCACCATCGGTGCGCATGAACGACGCGATGACGATCGCACCGCGCCAGGGCGAGCCGTCCTCGCGTGCCACGAGACCCGCGATCGAGCCGGGTCTGCCGAGGCGCATTTCGATCGGAAGCATGTCCAGAGAGATCGTGTGTGCAGTCCACGCAGCGGCGCAGCCCGGAGCTGTCGCGCGCAAGACGTGAGCGCCCGCGGGAAGGGAATCGAGCCGGAATGCGCCGCTCGCGTTCGTGCGCGCACTGGCCGACCAATGGCGCTCGTCCGCATCGAACAAGATCACTTGCGCGGGGATGAGGTCCTCGACGATCACGAGCGCGTTCTCGATCGGCGTTCCGTCGCGCGCGTCGACGATGCGGCCTGTGAGGCTCACACCACTCGAGGATGTCACTTTCAATTCGTGAGTGATGTCAGGTGCGAGCTCGATTCCACGCGCGATCCACGGCACCGCACCGGCGCGCTCGATGTAGACGTCGTAGCGCCCGGGCTTCACCGGATGGATCGAGAAGCGTTCGGCTCCGTCGAACTCGTAACGCTTCGGCGTCGCGACGGCAGGCAGGCGCTCGTCGCGCAGAATCGTCACGCTGTAGCGACCGATCGTCGTTGCACCACCCGTACTCTCGATCGTGCCGGCGAGGGTCGCGAATCCGTCGCGAACCAGAGCGGGATCCGGGTCGTCATCCGTGCTCGCACCCGGAATCAGAGCCGCCGTCCTGGACGCAGCGCTCGCCGTGGTCTCGTCCACGACCAACGCGGACAGCACGCGCGTGGCCGAGATCGACGTCTCCACTCCGAGGTGCAGTGAGTGCATGTCCAGCCCCAGCGCTCCGGCTCGAGCTGCGCCGCGCTCGAGCGTGACGATCAGGCACGCTTCGTTCGCTGCGCCCACCGTGCAGACCGCGAGACGCGCGCGAATTTCGCCGCGTTCGACGATCACGTTGGCGACAGGGCAGTCCAATCCCCACGCCGGTTCGCCAGCGGTGTTCTCGAGGCGCGCCGATCCGAACACTAGAGACACGGACGGAGGGCTCGCTGCGTTTCCGATGATCGCCGCATGACTCGACGGACCGACGACGACGCTACCGAAGTGTCCGAACAGGACCGTGATTCCCACGCTGCTCGGCGTGATCAGGTCGAACGCGCCCGTCTCGACATCGAGCCCATTGCGGACCAGTCGTGGATCGACGTCCTGCCAGAAGCGCGAATCGCTGTGCAGGATCGCGACCCCACCGCGTGCGACAATCACGCCCGGATCGCGTTCGCCGCCGGACAGCGCTTTGTAGCCGAGGAACCCGCACGCGAGGATCAGGAGTACCGCAGCAGAGGCAACGATGCGCCAGGGGAATCCGCGGTGTTCTTCCACGGGCCTGGTGCGCGGAGCAGCGGAGACCTTCCCGAGCGAAGTGCGCCGCTCCAACCGCCGCGCGAGACGATCACGAAACTCCGCCGACGGCGCGATGGGACGATGAGCGCGCGTGAACAGGCGCTGCAGATTGCGCTCGAGGACGTCCTCGTCGTGCGCGCTCACGCGACACCTCCGCGCTTCTTCGCGAGCAGTTCGAAGACACGTGCGAAGGCCACGCGCGCACGCGTCAGCGTCGACTCGGTCGCCTTCGCGCTCTTCTTCTCGCGCGCCGCGATCGCCGCCGTCGAGAGACCGTCGACGTACTTCGCTTTCAGGGCGCGCTGGTATTCCTCGGGCAACGAGCTGAGCGTCGCACCGACGAGATCCCGCGTTTCTTCGCGCTCCAATACGGCATCCGGCAATTCCTCGCGCGCGACGTCGGCGAGGATCGCGTCGATGTCCGCGGCCGCATCGAGCAGCACGTCTTCGAGCGCTTGCGGCGCCTGCTTGCGCTTCGTCGCTCGAATCGTGTTGCGCGCGATGCCGCACAGCCAAGCGTGGAGACTCGACTCGCCTTGGAAGCGTGCGATGTCGCGCACGGCGACCAGAAACGTCTCCTGCACGATGTCTTCGACGAGCGAGCGATCCCGCCCGACGCGGTAGTGGACGAACGCGTAGAGCGGTTCCAAATGCGCGGTCAAGAGCGCGTCGACGGCGATGCGATCGCCGGACGCGAGGCGCGCGCGTAAGGCGGGGTCTAAGCCGGGCACCGCAGTTTCGTTGCTCGGGATCGTGGTGCTCACGCCCTCACCGTTTCTTCGAGTCGGCGAATCCTTCGCGGAATCCATCACAAATCGACGCTTTGACGGAGGTCGCCGAATTCCTAGAGTCGCATGCGGCACGCCCGACCGTCCAACCGCCGCCCGGAAACCCCATGATGAAGACTCGATTCAAGGCCCTGATCCTCTCTCTCCCGCTCGTGCTCACCGGCTGCGACGAAAACGACGCGGTCTCGATCCAAGTGCGCTTGAAAGACGACGGATCGGGCACGTTTACCGTGAGCGGCATGGTGCTCCCGACCGAGCCAGCGCGCGTCGAAGTCGCGTCGAAGGGTGTCACGTTCGATCGACGCATCGAATTGTCGGCAGCGACTGGACGCTTCAGCGCACTCACCGGAGCTTCGGTTGCGGACATCACGTTTTCGGCGGGTGAAGGCGACGGCGGCTTCCGCTTCGTCAAGATCGTGCTGCCGCAAGGTGCCGACTCGCAGTGGCCCGACACGTTCGTGCCGTTCGACGAACGCGCGCGACTCGACGCAGCGGGCGCGCTCGATCCCTCGGGCAAGTCGAAAGACGTGGGCTCGAACATGAAGATCGTCGTCGAGTTGCCCGCGCCCGCGGTCGGCAACGGCGTGACGGGCAAAGTGCGCGGCACCAAAGCATCGATCGAAGGCTCGACTGCAACGCTCGTCGTGCCGATCCAAGGTTCACGCGCCGGCACCGAGCCGCTGGTGTGGCACCTGACTTGGCAGAAGTGACGCGATCATCGCGCGTGGTCAGTACGGAGTCGGCTCGTACGCGATCCACACGGCGATCGCGGTGGGAAGCGCTGCGGCGAGCATTGCGACCCCGGCCGCGACCAAGGGCCGGCCCGCGAAGGATTTCCGTGTGACGACCCATGGGGCCAGCATCGCGACGACGAGCAGCGCGATCGAGACGCGCGACAGGTCGTAGATGCCGGCGTTGATGAGCGCTCCCGCGAAGACGAGCCACATGATCGCGATCGCGCCGTCGGCGAAGCGCGTGCCGCGATCGATCAGGCCGACGACGGCCGCGGCTCCGAGTGCTGCAGTCAATGCACCTGCGAGTTGAGCGAACAAGGCGACGTGCGCGAAGAGGCTGCACAGCGCGACGCCCACGCCTGAGATCATCCACGCTGCCGGAAGTGCTGGACCGCGAACGCGAGTCGCGAGTGAGTCGCTCGCATTCCACGCCATGTACATCACAAGCGTGAGGCCGAAGCGGATGGCGATGCCGCTGACGTCGTTCTCGAGCACGTTCGCGAGCGGAAAGCGGAACGAGATGATCGAAAACAAGATCGCGTAGAACGGATTCGACCAGCGTCTCAGCGACTCGATGTCGCGCAGCGGCGCCAACGCGATTGCAGCGAGCACGAACCAGGCGAGCCACGCATGAGGCGCGATCTGCACCGTGCTGCCGGGCAAGTCCGGCATCCCGACGATGAATCGATACGCGATGAGCCAGCCCACGCCGAACGCGAGCGCCCCGATGAACGCTCGCGCCGGGCGGACTTCACCGCTGCCGCGACCGCAGAGCATCAGCACGATTCCCGCCACGGCCGCGGGAATCAGGACGCCGTAGATCAGTGCAGTCGGGCCGTTCACGCGTCACTTCACCGCGGATTCGATGGACAGCATCAACGTCACTTCGTCACCGAGCACGTCTTGTCCGTACGAGATGCCGTAGTCGCTCCGCTTCAGCGTGAGCGTGCCGTAGAAGCCGATGATCTTGCCCATCATGGGGTGTTCGTTGCTGCCCGTGTGCTCCATGTCGATCGAGACACTCTTCGTGACGCCGTGAAACATGAGGTCGCCCGTGACGGCGAACATCTTGTCACCCTTCTTCGCGACCGACTTGCTCTTGAATGTTGCGGTGGGGAACTGCTTCACGTCGAAGAAGTCGGGGCTTTGAAGATGTTGGTCGCGGTCCTTGCTGTTCGTGTTCACGCTCTTCGCTTGGATCGTGATCTCGATCTTGCTGTTCTCGGGCTTCGCGCTGTCGAAAGTCAGCGTGCCGCCGAAATCGTCGAAACGCCCGAAGGCCCAGCTCGTGTCAGCGTGCTTGCACTTGAAGAGGATCGACGAATGCACGACGTCGACTTTGTACGCACCGTTCGGATCGACGGCCTGCTTGTCCTCCGGCCGAGCAGCGGCGAGCAAAAGAGCGAGAGCGGGGACGAGTGAGAGGAGGAACAGGGAGCGGAGTTTCATGGAGATGCGACTCGAATCGGGGTGTGCAGGGTGACAATCGGAAAGAGTTGCCGAGTCAGCGCCGAATATCAAGCGTCCCTGATCCGTGAAGCTAGTCTCGACCGTGATACGCTTCGTTGGAATGGATCTCGATTCAGCTGCAAGTGCGCACTCTCCGTCGTCGCGCAAGATCGAGGTCACGACCGAACATGTCGTATGCGCCGTCTGTAGAGCTGATGCGCCGCGTCCCTACCGTACAGCGATGTATCGCATTGGCGATGTGCGCTTCGATCTCGTGCGCTGTTCGAAGTGCAGTCTCGTATACGTGAACCCGCGTCCGACGAGTGCGACGTTGGGTGCCTTGTACGACGATCCCGAGTACTACACGCACGGCTACAACTTGGGTGTAGAGACCGAGAACTACTTCACGCGCAAGGGCGAGCTGATCGCGCAGTACGAGACGACGATCGCCGAGTACGAGCGGGAGACGAACACGAAAGCTGGCGACCTATTCGAGCTCGGAAGCGCGGGCGGATTTTTCCTCGAGGCGGGTCGACGTCGCGGATGGAGAGTGAAAGGTGTCGAACTTTCCGAACCAGCGGCACGCTATTCCGTGCACGAGTTCGGGCTCGACATCCACCGCGGATTGCTGGACACGGCGCCGTACGCGAGCGCGACCTTCGACATGGCACTCGCCGACAACGTGCTCGAGCACACGCTGCGTCCGGATGAAGTCTTGGCGCGCTTGAAGGACATCCTGCGCCCGGGCGGTCACTTGATCGTCATCGTGCCGGCGTACGTGAATTCAGCTTGGTTTCGCGGGTTTCAGAGCATGAGAGCACTGTTGCCGAGGCGCTTGCTCGGTCGTCATGTGCTCGCGCTCTTGAAGTTCGAAGGTGATGACGCGGGTGCGCCCTATCACATTCTCGAGTTCGATCGTGCCACGCTGACTCGTCTCGTGCGCGAGGCTGGGTTCGAGATCGTGAAGACGGAGAACTCTGTGCCGCTGCCGGCCGAACTGTTCAAGGATCCGCGGCCGACATTGCGCAAACGCTTTTTGCGAGTCGCGTTCCGTTCGCTCGATAGGTTGATGCGCATGGGACTTGTGCCTGGCGCGCGTGTTCGCATCGTTGCGCGCCGACCGCGTTGAGGGTGAGATCGAAGCGGATGCCTGAGCGTGGGGCATTTTGCTGCAACGGGGTCGAGGCTGGTGGCTCGACTCACACTTGGTCTCTCGACTCACACTCGGTCTCTCGACTCACACTTGGTCTCCGGACTCACACTTGGTCTCCGGACTCACACTTGGTCTCCGGACTCACACTTGGTCTCCGGACTCACACTTGGTCTCTCGCCTCACACTCGGTCTCTCGCCTCACACTCGGTCTCTCGACTCACACTTGGTCTCC
>JAWXBU010000256.1:0-3648 GCA_034440255.1 Planctomycetota bacterium
AACGTCAGTTCCGATGCAACTGGGCGTGGCGGCCAAGTGTGCTGGCCCGGCGACCAAGTGCGGCTCGACGTCGGAGTCGCAGCGTCAGTTCAGGTGCAGATGGGCGTGGCGGCGGAGTGTGCTGAGTTGCGCGGGATGGAAACGTCCGTTCCGGTGCATCCGCACGTTGCCGCCCAATGGCCTCACTCGTCAGAACGAATTCATCCGTTCCACTGCCGACGACCGCAGCCTCCGGCACCTCAATCGTCTGCCCCAAGCAAGTCCGTAGAACTAGTCCTCTTCGTGCTTCTTCCCATACTGCGCCAGCACCTTCTGCTGCTCGCCCATCGGCACCTGCGCAAAATGCTTGGGCTTCATCGAGAAGCTCCCCTCACCCGCCGTCTGCGACTTCAGATCGCGATGGTACGTCAACATCGAGGACAGCGGCACCGCGCATCGGATGACCGTGACGTTGCCGTCGGCTTCCGTGTCTTGATCCGTCACGTGCCCACGACGATGGCTCGTGATGTCCGAGAAAATCGTGCCTGCCGCATGTGTCGGCGCATGAATTTCGAGGTCCATGATCGGCTCGAGCAGCACCGGGTGCGCTTTCTGGAACCCGTCGCGGAACGCGCGCGCACCAGCGATCTTGAAGCTCGCTTCATCCGAATCGACATCGTGGAACTTGCCGTCGTAGAGCTCGACTTCGACGTCGACGACCTCACCGTTGGTGAGCACGCCTTGCGCGATGATCTCGCGAATCCCCTTCTCGACCGCCGGTATGAAATTGCGCGGGATCGAGCCGCCCACGACCATGTCCGAAAAGACGAAACCAGTGCCCGGAGCAGTCGGCTTCACGCGCAAGTAGCACTCGCCGAACTGGCCGCGACCGCCTGACTGTTTTTTGTGACGATGGTGACCTTCGGAACCCTTCGTCACCGTCTCCTTGTACGAGATGCGCGGTTGACGCGTGGTGATCTCGACACCGTAGCGGCGCTTCAAGCGACTCTCGACGATCTGCAGATGCAGGTCGCTCATGCCGTGCATCACCATCTCGTGCGTACTCGCCACATGCTCGATCTTGAAGCTCGGGTCTTCCGCTTCGAGCTTGTGCAGTGCTTCACCGATCTTCTGTTCGTCAGCACGCGACTTGGGTTCGACCGCGAGCGTCACCATCGGCGTCGCGAGCGGCGGCATGTCGACGTGCACGATCTTCTTGCCGGCGGTCGTGAAGTTGTGGCCGAAGCCGACGGTCTCGACTTTCGAGAAGGCCACGATTTCACCAGGCCCCGCAGCGTCGACGGGCTCGCGCTTCTTGCCGACCAAACGGAACAAGCCGCCGATCTTCTCGCCCTTGTCCGGCGTTTTCGGACCGACGATCGAGTGCGAAGTGGAGAGTGTGCCGCGGTAGATGCGCGCCAAGCAGATCTTGCCGACGTGCGGATCACTCTTGACGTTGAACACGGTCGCGACGAGGTCGCCGTTCGGATCGGGCTTCACTTCGGTGCCGTCGGGCGTCTTGAAGTGGATCTCGTCGGCACCGGGCGCGTAGTGCTCGAAGAACTCGATCACTTCCTTCACGCCCAAACCTGTTTCGGGATTGCAGACGAGGATCGGGATGACCGTGCCCGCGACGAGTGCATGCGGCAGCAACTTGTGCATCGCGGCGTCGTCGATCGATTGTTCTTCGAGGTACCGCGCCATCAGCGCCTCGTCCTCGCACGAGTCCATCACCTCGTCCATCAACGTTTGCCGCCACGGACTCTCGGGGTCTTGGATCGTGCGGCGCACGCTCGAAAAATGCGGGCCCGAAGTGTCGGGGAGCAAGTACGGCACGCACGTCGGACCGAAAGTGGTGCGCAAGTTCTCGACGATCTCGTCGAAGTCCGTGTTGTCCATGTCGAGGTGCGTGACGACGATCGCGCGACCGCGGCCCAAGTCCTTCGCCGCTTCCATCTTCTTGCGCAGATTGAAAGTGACCGGGCTCGCCGCGTTCATCACGCCGACCACGAGATCCGCGCCGAAGAGCGCACCGTTCGTCTCGGCGACGAACTCCGGATAGCCCGGCGAATCCATGAACGTCCACAATTCGTCGTGCCACACCGTCGACACCACGGCCATGTGCAGCGAGTGCTGCTTCTCCTGCTCCTCGGGCTCGGTGTCGCAGATGCTCGTCTTGTCCGCGACCGAGCCCTTGCGCGGCGATGCGCCGATGTGATGCGCCAGCGCGTCGACGAGAGTCGTTTTCCCGGCCGACGGATGGCCCACGAAGGCAATGTTGCGGATCTGAGAAGCGGCGATGGTCATGGAGAGCGCTCCGAGTCGTTTGGGGTGGAAGCGGATGGTAGCGCCGGAGGTCGGAGGGCGCGAAGGGGCGCATACGGTACACGGTACTTTTCCTCCTCATTCGCGGACGGCAAGCCAAGACGATTGCATGGCTTGCCGTCCGCGAATGACGAGGAAAAGTACCGTGTACCTTATGCAGCGAGCGGCTCGGGACGCATCCCGAACCGCTCGCAGAAATGCGTGGTGAGTCGAGGTCAGTTCTTGTGAACGACGATCTCGACGCGACGATTCTTGGCCTTGTCTTTGTCCGTCGCGTTCGTCGCGATCGGCTTGTACTCACCGTGACCGACGACGACACATTTTTCGTCGAGAACGGCGCATTCGACGACGAGGAACGTGTGCACTGCTCTCGCGCGCGCGATCGACAGCTCGCGATTCGACGCGAACTTCGACTTTTTGATCGGATCGGCGTCAGTGTGGCCTTCGATCGAGTACTTGGCCTCGCCGTACTTCGACTTGAGTGTGCTCGCCACTTGGCGCAGCGCCTTTTCGCCGTCCTTCGACAGCGTCGCTTCGCCCGACTTGAACGTGATCGCCGACGGAATCGTGATGACCATGTTCCCGTCGCGCATCCCGTACGTCACGCCGACGTTGTCGAGCTCGGGAATCTTCTCCTTGGTCTCGGGCGTGGCGATGATCGTCGGAGCAGGCTCGCTCATCTGCGCGCTCGCATTCGCCAATTCTCCGTGCGCACTGTCGAGGCTCGTGCGCATGCCCGCGACTTGCTTCTTCAAGCCTTCGCGCTCGTCGCGCAGGTCCTGGATCATCTCGTCCTTCTCCTCGACTACGTGCTGGTGTGTACGGCTCGTGACGCAGCTCGAGATCAACGGCAGGATCAGGGCTCCGACGAGCGCGATCCGCATGTGCAATTTTCCGTTCATGACGTGACTCCCCTCGCGATTCGCGCGGACAGGGCCGCGCCGATTGCAGACAACGATGCTTCGATCCCTAGTGCGGCCACACGGCGCTCCACGGGATCAGGCTCGCGACATCCTTCCACGCCGTGAGGACGATTCCAATGCCGACGGCGAGGTACGGACCGAAGGGCAGGTAGCGTCCGGCGATCCGCGCGACCGCGAGACTGCGGCCGATGCGTCCCGACCGACCACGCTCGCTTGCTCGGCGGCGCAGCAAGATGAAGAAACGCACGACGTTGCCGAGTCCGGCGATCGATGCGACGAGAGCACCGATCATCAGCGCCACGAGGATCGCCCCCGGCCCGACGAAACCGCCCCCGGCGCAGAGTAATTTCACGTCGCCGAAGCCCATCGCGTCACGACCGTAGAGCGCGCTGCCGACTTTGCCGATCAACCACAGGACTCC
>JAWXBU010000257.1:0-10731 GCA_034440255.1 Planctomycetota bacterium
CGCGGTACACACACGATCAGCGGCCAGCGCGAACCGTCGTGGTTGTGCCTGGCACCGTACGATCGGTCTGCCGTCGGCGAATCGGGAAGAAAAGTACCGGGTACTGTATGCGGAAACTGGACTCAGCTCGGATCGAACTCGACGGCCCAACCGAAGCTGTCGCCGCGCATGCGTTGGGCGCGCACGAGGCGACCGTGGATCGTCTTCGAGGTGCCGTTTTCTTCGAGCTCGACCGTCACGCGCAGATCGCCTTCGCTGAAGAAGAGCACGCCCGTCGGCGAGACGTTGTCCGCGTGACCCTCGAGTGCCTGCGTGTCGATCTTGAGCTTCACGTAGCCCCGGTTCGTCGCGCGGCGGTCGCGGCGTCGTTCGCCGGTTTCGGTGGTCATGTCTTCGAAGCGCTTCATCGTGAATGTTCTCTCGTGTCTCGACGTTGGGTCGACCGCATCGGTCTCGAGCCTTTTTTTCGGCCGCGCGGGTGCCCGAGCTTGAGAACAGCTGCGGCAGTCGAACCAGACCGCCCGATCCTGAGACACTCGCGTGCTGTACGGCCGCTTGGGGCGCGCTGTGTGCGGATTCACGAAGCCCCGGGGAGCGTCCTCAATTCAAGAGTGAGAGTGCACGCACCGCCGCCGCAAGATCGGCATCGGACGACGCCGCGTTTCCGAGTTCTGCGCGCTTCAAGTCGACGACGCGCTGGTAGGCCTCGCGCGCGCGAACCGCATCGCCCAAGCGTGCGTGAGCATCGCCCAGATCGAGCAGCACGAGCGTCGATGTCGGATCCAACCGACGCGCCTTTTCGAAAGCGACGAGGGCCTGTTCGACGCGACCGACCTGCACGAGGACCTCGCCGTACATCGCGTGTCGGCTCGCGCTGGCCGCGTCGATTTCGGTGAGCTTCGCGAAGTAGGGCAAGGCTTCGTCCGCGCGACCGATCTCGGTCAAGATCACTCCGGCGCTCTCGAAGGCCTCGGGCAAGCGCTGTCCCGTGCGCCCGACGATTTCGACCGCGCGCAACGCGTGTTCGAGCGCGACGGTCAAGTGTTGCTCGCGACGTTCGGGTTCATCGGCGGCGAGTTGACCGTGGATCTTCGCCGTTTGCGCGCACAGGCCGGCGTCGGGAACGAGGGCCAAGCCGTCGCGCGCGACTGCGAGTGCGTTCTCGAAGTTCGTCCTGCGTTCGTTCCCAGTGCGAGCAGTACGCGCTCGATGCTCGTACTCGACCGCCAGACTGCGGCGAGCGGGCATGTCCGTCGGATCGATCGCGATGTCGTGCTTCCACAACGAGAGCGTGTCGCGCCACACGTGCGTTTGAACTGCAGTCGCACGCGCGAGGAACACGATCGAGAGGGCGACGACGATTCCACCGGCGATTCCGAGGAGGACTCCCCGCCGAAACGTGTGGAGCAAGAGACCCCCGATGCAGATGCAAAGCGGCAGCGTGCTCGTGTAGCTGTAGCGATCGGCGACCAGTTGCGATCCGGTCTGCACGAGGCCGAGCACCGGCGCGACGAGCATCGCGTAACAAGCGCACGCGACGCCGAGCTCCGGCGCGCGGCGACGCACGAGAAACAAGACGACTGCGACGATCAGCACGCCGACGATCGCGACGACGAAGCGCGCTTCACCCGCATCGAGCGGCACGCGCATCGGATACAGGACCATCAAATCGTCGGGCCACAGCGTCTTCCGCACGTAGAACGCGAGGCCGTAGAACGATTGCACGATGCGCGCCGACAGACCGTGCACGCCGGAATCCACCATCGCACCGGCCGTGCGTTGACCGAGGACCGCGACGACACCGGCTGCGAGCGCAACGGCGACAAAGGGCCATTTTTCAAGGACGGAAATGCGCACGCGAGCCCCGACTCCGTGCGTCGCGAAACGTTGCAACGGCCACACGTCCAGGATCACGAGAACGAGCGGAAACGCGAGCCCGAGTCCTTTCGAGAGCAAGCTCGCGGCGAAGGCGACGAGAGCCAGCCAATACCAACGTGTCCTCCCGGCGTCGCGGCGAACGTGCGCCAGCCAAGCCAGCGTCGCCAGCAGGAGAAAGAGCCCCGACAAGCAGTCGCGCCGTTCCGTGATCCAAGCCACCGACTCGACGCGCAAGGGATGCAGCGCCCAGACGAGTGCGGTCAGCGTCGCCGCGCCGTTCTGCAAGATGCGCGAATTCGGGACGACTCGGATGTCGACCGGGCGCTCGATTCGGTCCGCAGCGAGCGCACTCCCGCGTGCGAGTGCAAGCTCGAACAACGCTCGCGCGACGAGGAACAGGCACACTGCCGACGCGCAGTGCAAGACGACGTTCGTGCGATGGTAGACGCGCGCGTCCATCCCGCCGATCGCGTGATCGATCGCGTAGCTCAGCCACGACAACGGCTGGTACGGCCCCATGTGGAACGTCGTGAACATCCACGCGAGGTTCTCGAGACCGAGCCCGCGCCACTCGCTGCGCTCGAGCAGGAGCTTGTCGTCGTCCCAACGCAACCAAGCGCCGTTCAGCGTCGGTTGAAAGACGAACCACGTCACCACGCCGACCGCGAGCGCGAGGCCAAGCGTCCAACTCGCAGAGGTGCTCTGCTCGAGCGGTGCGTCGCAGTTCGGCGCGACGTGGGCGGCGCGCTCGCGGGCGGTTTTTTGCGCGAGCGAGCGAGCGTTCGACTTGGACTTCCTCATGTGCGTCGCGGGTCGATCACATCATCGCGAAAAGACGGGCAAGTCGAGGCGCAATCACCGACCGCGCCTCCAGCGTGGTGTCCCTTCGCTTCCGCTGCGTCGACAGTCGACACCACTTCGGAAGGTGAGTCACACGAGATAGAGTGTCGACGAGCCGTGATGAAAGCGACAGAACCCGATGCGCGCGGTCCGAGCAAGGTGGTCCGGCTCCTCACACTCCTCGGCCTCGTGATCGCGACGCTCGTCGCGTACGCCTCGATCCGCGATGCCCAGTGGATCTTGTTCGACGACCCGGCCTACGTCACGCGCAACAAGAACATCGCGAGCGGCTTCACTCTCGACGGTCTGCGCTGGGTGTTCGCACATCCGCACGGCGGCAATTTCCATCCGCTGACTTCGTTCTCGCACATGCTCGACTGCGAGTTGTTCGGTCTCGATCCGCGCGGGCCGCACATCGAGAACGTCGCTCTGCACGCACTCGACGCCGTGCTCTTGTGCCTCGTGTTGGCGCGTTTCACGGGAGCGTGGTGGAGGAGCCTCCTCGTCGCCGCGTTTTTCGCACTGCATCCCGCTCACGTCGAATCGGTGGCGTGGATTTCCGAGCGCAAGGACGTGCTGAGCACGCTGTTCTTCTTGCTCACCTTGCTCGCCTACCAGCGTTGGACACAAAGGTCGTCGCGCAGTCGCTATGTGCTCGTCGCCGTGTTGTTCGTCCTCGGCCTGCTCGCGAAGCCGATGCTCGTGACTCTGCCGTTCGTGCTGCTGATCCTCGACGTGTGGCCGTTGAAGCGCGCGCGCTGGCCGCTCTTCGGAACTGGAATGCTGCGCTTGTGGCTCGAAAAGTGGCCGCTTTTCGCGATCGCTGGCGTGTCCGCCGTGGCGACCTTCTTCGTGCAAAACGCGGCCGGAGCGGTGATGACCGCGCAGACCTTGTCGATCCCGCAGCGCATCGCGAACGCGCTCGCTTCGTACGGACGCTACTTGAAGTTGATCTTCGCGCCGCACGATCTCGCCATCTACTACCCGCTCACGGACGGCTGGCCGATCGAGGAAGCGATCGGCGGTCTCGTCTTCATCGTCATCGCGACGACGATCGCCTGGTGCGTGCGTTCGAAGCGACCTTACGCGCTCGTCGGCTGGACGTGGTTCCTCGGCACGCTCGTGCCCGTGATCGGACTCGTGCAAGTCGGAGCCCAGGCGTATGCCGATCGCTACACGTACATCCCCTCGATCGGCATCGCGATCGTCGTCGTGTGGCTCGTCGCCGATTTCGTGGCCGATTCGCGCGCGGCTCGTGCAGCAGCCGGCGTCGTCGCCGCGTTCTTGCTCGGCTGGTGCGGCGTCGCCACCGCGCGACAGACGGCGTTGTGGAAGGACACGCGCACACTCTTCACGCATGCGCTCGCCGTCGCGCCACCCAATGCCGTTGCCTATCAGAATCTCGGCAACGCGCTGTTGATGGACGGCGAGATCGACCGTGCGATCGAGTGCTTGCGCGAATCGCTGCGCATCATCCCGGACTTCCCCGACGCAGAGAACAACCTCGGAACCGCACTCGGCATCCGGGGCCGGCACGAGGAAGCGATCCCGCACTTCCGCGCGGCACTGAGGACAGAGAACACGGCTGAGATCCACCAGAACTTGGGCTGGTCCTTGGCGCAGTCGGGCCGCGGCGACGAAGCGATCGTCGAGTACGAGGCCGCCCTCGCGCTCGATCCCGAGTTCGCAGCGGCGCACGCCAAGCTCGGCGCAACTGTGATGGCACGCGGTCAGCTCGAGAGGGCCGAGCGCCACATCGTGCGCGCCCTCGCGCTCGACCCGAACGATGTCGAGACGCATCGATCGCTGGCGATTTTGCGCACGCAGCAGGGCCGCGTCGAAGACGGGATTCAGGCCTACCGTGGGGTCCTCGAACGCGCACCAAACGACCTCGACGCGCTGAACAACATCGCGTGGATTCGCGCGACGCACGCCGACGGCGCGCATCGCGACGGGGTCGAAGCCGTGCACTTGTCCGAAAAGGCCCGCGATCTACCGCACGATCCCAATCACGTGCTCTTCAGCACGCTCGCGGCTGCCTATGCGGAAGCTGGGCGCTTCGAGGAGGCGGTGAAAGCGGGTGAACGCGCGGTCCAATTGGCCGACGAGGCCAAGGATTCGGACGCGGCACAACGCTTCGCCCAGCAACTCGCGAGCTACCGAGTCGGGCGGCCGTTTCACTACTGAATCCGCTCGACTTGAGACGCGGGTTCGAGCGTGGGGCGGGCTGGAGGTCTAGCCGCGCAGTCACCCGGCCTGGGCGCATCAGGCCAGCAAGTGAGCCTGAACTGCCCCTCAACAGGCTATTTTTCGGGCTGGCCTAGGTTCGCACGCAACCAACCCAGCTCGTCCTTCAGGGCGGCAAAGGCCTTCATCTGCCCCTCGTCGGGTGAGCCGAGCTCGAACACGGCCTCCAGCATGCGCAACCGCTCATAGCGAGTGGCGTAGGTCGAGCCCGCGAACTGGGCGGGCATCGCCTCGGATCCGCCGTACACCGGCACCAACGATTCCGGTTTTTCGATCGATCCGCCCGGCGGCAAGACAAGTGGTGGTTCGACCGGCTCTTCGACCGGCGGTTGAACCTTGACGGGTACGCGCTCCGTGACCGCGGGCACGCCCTGGCGACCGTCGACAGCTGGGGTGACAGGGCGCTCAGGGCTCGTCAGCGTAGTCGCCGGGGCAGCCGGAGTGGGGTCGGACTGCGCCGCGGGGCTGGATTGGACGCCCACAGGCGTGACAGGCGGCCGCTCGCGCAGGAACCAAATCAGCGCGGCGATGAGAACGACCACCGCCGCGACACCGATCTTCAGGCTCTTCCCGGAACTCATCGGGCCAGTGTACCCCGAGCAGCGTGCGCTGAGCTCGAGTGAGCGTCAGGTGCCGCGGGCGGGCGGACCTCCGGCGCCTGGGCTGGGGCGCAAATCGACCGGAATCGCCCGTCCGGACCAGCACACGCAAAAAGCGTTTCCGTAGCGGAGGTGCGCCACGGGTGAGGATTTCGTGAAGAGTCGCCTAGCCTGATTCGGGGATCTGGTGAATACTGAGGACAGACCGTTCCCCCATTCTGCAGCGACTTCGTGTCGCATCAGTCTCTTCCTCCGCTCCCGGATCGTCCCCCAAGAGCCCCCACCAGCACAGGAGTGCTACATCATGCGTTCTCCGGTTTCGCACCTTTGTCGGACATTGCTCCGACCGTCCTTGGCCCTCATTGCGCTGATTTGCGCGCTGATGTCGAGCAGTGCTCGCGCTCAGCAAGTCGTGATCAGTCAGATCTACGGCGGCGGCGGTAATGCCGGCGCGACTTTCAATCGTGACTTCGTCGAGCTGCACAATCGCGGCAACACGGCGGTCCCTATTGCGGGCTTCTCGCTGCAATACGCGGCCTCGACGGGCTCGACTTTCTCCTCCACCACGCAGATGGTGCGCCTGACGGGCGCGGTCGCTATCCCGGCCGGCGGGTACTTCCTCGTCGCGACGACGACCTCGGGCACCGTCGGTGCAGTGATCTCGGCCGACTTGCTCGCAGCCGCGGGCAACTTGGTCGACATGGCTGCGGCCGGGGGCAAGGTGTTCTTGGTTTCGAACCAGACGCTGCTCACGCCGAATCAGCACCAGTTCTCCCCGGTTCAGATGGCAGCGCTCGGCGTGGTCGACATGGTCGGCTACGGCCAGACCACGATCACGAGCTTGCACACGGGCTGGGAAGGCCGCGGACCGGCTCCGGTTCTGAGCGCCACGCTCGCCGCGTTCCGCCGCAACAACGGCTGTCAAGAGACGCACGACAACCAACTCGACTTCACCGCGGCGCTTCCGGCGCCGCGCAATCTTTCGTCGGCGGCAGTCGTGTGCACCGCGACGGGCGCTTGCTGCTTGAGTGGCTCGGGCACGTACGTGTCCTCGGCCGCTTGCGCGACCGCGGGTGGTTCCTACCAGGGTGACTTCTCGATCCTCGGCGGCGTGACCTACACGGTCACGAGCGGCACGGATCCGATCATCGACATCTCGGGCACGGGCACGCCGCTCGCGATCCTCGACAACACGGACGACACCAACGCGCTCGTCAATCTGACGATCCCGATCAACTTCTACGGCAACGTGCGCACTGCGGTGAACGTCAACGTGAACGGCCTCGTCAAGATGCTGTCGCGCGAATCGCTCACCGACCTCACGTTCACGCCGGCTGCGATCCCGACTCTCGCAGTCCCGAACGATTTCGCCGCGCCGATGTGGATGCCGCTGTTCAACCGTACGACGTTGACGGGCTCGCGCATCTTCACGCAGCAACAGACGTCGCCGAACCGCTTCATCGTCATGTGGAAGGGCATCTCGAGCGAAGGCTCGGGCACCGTCACGCCCGACAACCTCAACTTCGAGGCGATCTTCAACCAGGACGATGGCTCGATCGAATACCGCTACGGTTCGATGACGGCGACGGCTGGAACGAACGTCGTCAGCGCGACCTTGCCGGGAATCGGCGTCGAAAGCCAATCGGGCCAAACCGGTCCGACTCAATCGCCGATCGCGAGCTACGCCGCGTTGGCGAACACGTCGCGCCTCTTCACGCCGGTCAGCGGCTCGCCGTGCGCGGCGACGCCCGCTCCGGCGGGACTGGCCACGGCGGCACCGAACCCGGCCACTCCGGGCGCGGGCATCGTCTTGACGACGAACGTCACCTCGTCCCTGACTCCGGCCAGCACGGGCGTCGTGGTCGTCGGTAACTTGACCAGCATCGGCGGCGGCGCGGCCGTGAACTTCACCGACAACGGTGGCGGCAACTTCACGACGCCGTTCACGCTCAGCAACTTGATCGCGCCGGGTTCGTACTCGATCCCGGTCACGATCACCGACGCTCAAGGTCGCGTGGGCTCGGCCACGATCACGCTCGGCGTGACGCCGCCGAACGACACGTGCGCAGGCGCGGTCGCCCTCCTCCTCGACACGCCGGTCTCCGGCACGACAGGGGGCGGCAACAACGACTACACGACGACGGCCACGAACCCGCCTTACTCGGGTCTCAGCCAGACGACGGGCACGGCTCCGGGCCGCGACGTCGTCTACTCCTACATGGCCATGTCGGCCGGCAACTACTCGTTCCGCTTGCGCGGCTACAGCACAACACAAAACGGCGTGATCTACACGTCGAGCACGTGCCCGCCGACGGTCGCGATCGCGGCTGCGAACCGCACCACGACGAGCGGCTCGGAAACCGTTTGGAACCAGGCCATGACGGCCGGTCAGACGGTCTTCGTGTACGTCGACGACAACGTTCTCAACAACGCAGGCAGCAGCTTCATCGTCGAAGTCAATCGCTGCTTCGCGGAGACGGAACCGAACGATTCGCCGGGCGCAGCCAACAGCTACGTCTTCCCGTCGGAAGGTTCGATCTCGGTCGCGAGCGAGCTCGACTACTACTCGCTCGGCGCTCCGGCGGCGGGCTCGCGCGTGTTCGCGATGACGGACACGCTCTCGTCGAGCGGCGGCGACACGCAAATGCGCGTGACGACATCCACCGACACGCTCGAGTTCGATGATGACGACGGTGACGTCCAATTCGGTCCGGGTGGCGCCACCGCCTCGGTGGTCGCGGGCACGCCGCTCACCGGCGTGAACACGTTCCTGCAAGTCAAGCAGTTCACCACGAGCTTCCTCGAGCCCTACCGTCTGTCGGTGGCCGTCCAGCCGCCGATCGGTTCGGCCACGGCCGAATTCGAGCCCAACGACATCGTGGCGCAAGCCACGGCGGCGACGTACGCGAGCGGTGCGCTCTCGGCCGCGTCGGACGTCGACATGTTCTCGTTCACGGCCAGCGCTGGATCGCTGATCTTCATGGCCTTGGACGGTGACCCGTTGCGCGACGCCACGGGCATCGACACGTCGCTGGCTCTGCTCGATGCAGGCGGCGCGGTCATCGTGAGCGTCAACGGCAGCACGACGGGCTCGAGCCTCGTTTCGGGAGCGGGCACGCTGACCAGCGCGACGCCGTTCTCGCCTGCGGAAGGCTTGCTCTTCCGCGTGCTCACGACGGGTACCTACAACGCACGCGTCACCGGCCTCGCGGCTGGCGATTACCTGCTGTCGGTCCGCGTCGATCCGGCGAACTACTGTGCGCCGACGATCTCGACCCCGTGCTCGGGCAACGAGTTCATCAGCAACGTCACGCTGGGCACGATCAACAACAGTTCGACGTGCGGCATCGGCCTCGAAGACTTCACGTCCAAGCAGACGACCGTCAGCCAAGGCGGCACGGCCTCGATCAGCGTCACGACGACGAGCGGCTTCCTCGGCGACTCGATGACGGTCTACGCCGACTGGAACCAAAACGGCATCTTCAACGACGCCGGTGAGGTCACGACGTTGACCTTCGCCGCGATCTCGACGGGCACGATCAGCGTGCCGGTGAACGCGACGCTGGGTCTGACGCGCATGCGCGTGCGCCTGAACTACGAACCGACGGATCCGACCCCGGGTCCGTGCGGCAACAGCACCTACGGCAACATCGAGGACTACTCCTTGATCGTCATCGGGCCGCAGACGCCCGGCAACGACGCGTGCGCGAATGCGTTCCCGATCAGCGTCGGCACGACGCCGGGCAATGTCGCTTTCGCGACGAACGACGGTGCGGCCTCGTGTGATTCGGGCGGCCTCGCGTCGAAGGACGTGTGGTACTCGTTCACGAACGGTATCTCCGCGACGACGTTCAGCATCAATTCCTGCACCTCGGTGACCGACACGGTCATCTCGGTGTACGACTCGTGCGGCGGCATCGAGCTCTTCTGCAACGACGATTGCGGCGGCTCGCCTTGCGGCGCCACTTCGTCGTGCTTGAGCTTCGCACTCGCGGCGAACCAGTCGATCCGCATCCGTGTGAGCGACAGGGGCACGGGCGGTAGCACCTTCGTCTTGAACGTCGCGAACGCCCTCCCGCCGACACCGAACGACGACTGCACCGGCGCGATCTTGGTCGCGTGCGGTTCGGCGACGAACGGCTCGACGGCAGCGACGCCGGGCTTCACGGCTCCGACGAACGAACTGGCCAGCGTTCCGACCACCTGCGCGGGTGTCGGTAACGCAGAAGGCGGCGGCAACTTCGCCGTGAACTCGCCGGGCGTCTGGTACCGCATCGTCGGTACGGGCGACACGGTTTACGCCGACACCCTCACGGGCACGACGTACGACTCGAGCCTCACGGTCTTCACCGGCACGTGCGGCGCGCTCTCGTGCGTCACCGTGAACGACGACGTGCGCACGTCGCCGTTCCTCTCGAAGGTCGGCTTCACGACGGTCTTGGGTCAGGACTACTACATCCTGGTCCACGGCTTTGGTGCGGGCGACATCGGTGCATTCACCTTGACGGTGGGTTGCCAAGCGACGCCGGCGAACGACTTGTGCTCGACCCCGACGGCCATCACCGGCTTCACGGGTTCGATCGGTGGAACGAACGTCGGCGCGACGGGTGAAAACTCGACGACGCTGACTTCGACCGGCCTCGCGACGTGTGCGCCGAACTTCACGCACTACGACACGTGGTTCAGCTACACACCGACCTGCACGGGTGTGCTCACGATCGACACGTGTGGTGCGTTCGACACGGTGCTCTCCGCGTACACGGGTTGCCCGGGTGCGGTCAGCAATCAAATCGCGGGTGCTTGCAACCAAAACGGCCCTGTGGGCTGCACTCCTGGTTCGCAAGTGACCGGAATCGCGGTCACGGCGGGTGTGCCGATCTTGATCCGCGTGGCCTCGAACGCGACGCAGACGGTGCTCGCGGGTGGCGGCGGCGCTTACGCGCTGACGTGGACACTCACGGCACCGGACAGCGACCTCGACGGCACGCCGGATTGCCTCGACCTCTGCCCGCTCGATCCGTTGAAGATCGCGCCGGGTATCTGTGGTTGCGGTGTCGCGGACACCGATACGGACGGCGACGGTACGCCGAACTGCAACGACCTCTGCCCGCTCGATCCGCTGAAGATCGCGCCGGGTATCTGTGGTTGCGGTGTGGCTGACACCGAC
>JAWXBU010000258.1:0-10168 GCA_034440255.1 Planctomycetota bacterium
CCCGATGGAGTGGTCGCGTGAGCAAGCTCAACGGAGTGGTCGCGTGAGCAAGCTCAACGGAGTGGTCGCGTGAGCAAGCTCAACGGAGTGGTCGCGTGAGCAAGCTCAACGGAGTGATCGCATGAGTGTCGCAATCTTGATGGGATCGGATTCGGATCTGCCGCGCCTCGAGCCGTGCTTCGACACCTTGCGCGCGCTCGAGATCCCCTTCGAAGCGCGCGTCTTGTCGGCGCATCGCACCCCGGCGCAGGTGATCGAGTTCGTGAGCAGAGCCCCCGCGCGCGGCGTGAAGACGTTCATCTGTGCCGCCGGCGGAGCGGCTCACTTGGCCGGCGTCGTCGCCGCGCACACGGATCTGCCCGTGCTGGGCATCCCGCTCGACAATCCGCCGCTCGGCGGACTCGACGCGCTGCTCTCCACCGTGCAGATGCCGGGTGGAATCCCGGTCGCGGCACTCGGTGCAGGTCTCGGCGGACCGGTGAATGCGGCGCTGATGGCGGCGCGCATCTTGGCGCTGAGCGATCCGTCGCTCGCGAAGCGCGTCGCAGCGCACCGCGCGAATCAAGCCCAGAAGGTCCTCGAGAAGGACGCGGCCTTGCAGAAGAAACTCGCGAGCCGCTGAGCTGGCGCGGCGCCGCAGTTCACGTGCCGACGAGCGCGCGCTTCCACGCGACCGGATCCGGTGCGAGCTCGAGTCCCGTTATCACAGCCAACGTCGCGCGCGCAGCCTCGCGGATCGAAGCGTCCACGCTCTCGAGGGCCGCGAGCAACGCGGGACACGCCGCCGGACTGCGCAAGTTGTGCAACACGAGGCACACTTGCGCGACGAGATCGCTCTGTGGGCTCGCGAGCAGTGTCGCGATCGTCCGCGCTGCGTCGTGGCGGAAAAGCGTGTGACCGGCCAATTCGCGGACACCCTCCAGGACGTCGGCCGGATCCTGCGAGGCGATCGCGCGCTCGAAGCGCGGTCCGTTGAGTTCGTACCACACGATCTCGTGCTCGAACCACGTCGACCAAGCGCCGGCGTCGAAGGCGAAATCGGCGCGCGTCATGCGCGCCAAAGCCCAGTGCGCCGCTTGTTGCACGAGTCGTTGTTCGTCAGCGAGCGCCCGCGTGATGACGGCATGACTGCGCCAATCGCTGACGCGACCGAGGACGAGCATGGCCTCGCGACGAACGCGCCAATCCGTGTCTTCGGCGAACGGGCGGATCCACGTCAGGTCCTCTTCGGGCAGATCGCCGAGCGCCTCTTCGACGAGGCGGCCGACGCAGGACAGGACGACGAGATCCAGGTCGTGCGACTGTCCGAGGAACGCGGTCAGAACGCCGACAGCTTGCGGTCGGCGAGAAGCAGCGAGCGCGCGCAAGACGAGCGGTTGCAGTGCGGGGGCGAGCTTCTGCAGTCGAGTTTTCAAGCCCGAGATCGACGAGCCGTCGCGCGAGACGACAGCGGCTAGCGCGCGTTCGCAGGGACCTTGCACGTACGCGCGGGAAAACTGCTCCGGTAGCACGCCGTCGAGGATCTGCGCCCACGCGTCGAAACCGCCGTTCGCACCGACGCACTCCAAAACGCGCATGGCCACGAGTCGCACGTCGATCGAAGCTTCCCCGCTCGCGGCGGCCGCGACGTGTGCGGCGACTTCGCGGGGATTCATGCGACCGAGGGCGGCGAAGAGCACCGCGTTCGGATCGATCGCGTCAGGACTCGGACGCGACGCGCCCTCTGCGGTCGGACCGTCGACGGTGCCGGCGAGGATCGCGAAGTAAGCCTGGATGGCGCTCGGGCCGAAGCCGGCGAGTTCGGCGGCGACGTCTTCCAAAACGCGGCCGCGCAGGCGTTTTTCGATCAGCACTTCGTTGGCGCGCAAGACCCATTGCGAGTCGAAGCGTTGCACGGCGTACACGGGAAGACGCGTGGTTCCGCTGTCTTCCGTCGCGTAGGCGGGACTGAAACTGGTCGCGAGCAACAGCAGTGCGGACTGGATCATGATCAGGGGACTCCTATTTCACGCCAAACACGGATGGTCGGGGATGCAGTGGCGCCGGAGGACTTCGGCAGACCGGGGAGATCGAGCGACCCGTTGGCGACGCGGTCGTCGAAGGTGACGCGCAGACGACTGTGCTGAGCGCCGGAATCGCGATTGATCGCGACCTTTTCGCCCGCGGTCATGTTCCCGAGGAGGTCGACCTTCGCGGAACCGGTCGCGCTCAAATTGTTGTCGTAGAAGCTGTTCTCCGCGTAGAGGAACGCTTCCATGTGTTCGAGCGTGCCGAAGCTCGGATCGCCGAAGTAGACGTTGCCGCTGTCGGCGACCGACGCATCTTTCATCGCGATGAAAGCGATCCCGTCCTTGACCTTGCTCTTCAAGAACAAGTTGTCGGAGATGTAGATGTTGCCCTTGACGACGAACGTGACCTGCATGCCCGAAGCTTCCGCCGCTTCGATGCGCATCGACATCGTCTTCGTGTTGTGCAGCCAGAGGTTGCCGTCGATGTAGTAGACCTTCTTGTTGCCGGACGGCCCGCCGTCGGACGTCTTACCGAGGGTTACGACGTAGGGGTCGCTTCCGTCGGATTTGGAGTCGCTGCGCACGGTCTCGTAGGGGTCTTCGAGGAAGTAGTCGTCCTTCACCGTCGCACTCGTGTTCGCCGTGCGATCGTTCGGATTCATCCGGAAAATGTGGGCCGGATTCGACTTAGGCAACTCCCACGCCTTTCCGCCGGCCTTGTTCGAGTGATAGGTCGAGGTCGTGAATTGCTGGGCGACGTTGACGTCGTGTGACGACTCGTAGTGCATCGCGGCAATGTCGGGGATCGGCTGCGTGATGCCGGTTTCCGCTGCGGCCGGAGTTCCGCCCGCGACACCGACGATCGTCGTCGCGGTCGTCGTGACCGCCGTCTTGGCGCGCGGAACGCCGGCCACCTTGGCTGCGTCCTTGAACAAGATCGAACCGCCGCTGTAGACGTCGCCGGTCACGACGTCGGCCTGCGCTCCCTTGCCGCCGAACTTCATCACGTAAGTGGGATCGTTCGACTTGTTGCCGGCGAAGATGGCGCTCTGGAAGACGCCGCCGTGCCCTGGATCGACGATGACTTCGAGTGCACGTCGCGCGTTGCGGCTCCAACCCACGCCGGTGATCGTGTACGTCTTGTCCGCGTTCTGCACGACACTGCCGTAGTACGCGTCGTCCGAGTACGTGCGCGGCGCATTCACGCTGCCGATGTCGATCGCGGCACTGCTCGCGATTTGCACGTACGCGTCCCCCACCGCAGCCTCGGCCGCAGACAGCGCGCGTGCGCGCATCTCGGTCATGCGACCTTGGCGACGCGCGCCGATGCCGACCGTGACGATCGCCATCGACATCCCCGCCATCGCGACGGCGGTGAGCACCGACATGTAGAGCGCGAAGCCTTCGCGCCCATGACGTCGACCTTGCTGCGGGAGGAGCATGCGCATGGTCAATTCCGCAGTTCGATGGAAATGCTCTGAGCGCTCGTGATGCGGCGACCGCGTCGATCGAAGCCGACCATCGCGAGCGTGATCTGCAGGGTGCGGACCGTGAGCCGGAACGAGAGGCCTTTCTCGTCGATCAAGCCGTTGCCATCGTCGTCGACACCGTTCGCGATCTCGGCCGTAGCGAGCTCGGGAACGTCGACTGCGATGATCGTGCGCGTCTCGCTCGGTAGACCGGCGTTGCGCACGAGCACGACGCGGCCTTCGTCGATCCAACCGTCGCCGTCGTCGTCGACGCCGTTGTTCGAGTCGTCGGCGCCGTTCTCGAAGACGAGGCTCGAGGCCGTGTCCCAAGCGACTGCGCCAGCCACGATCCCGGTCGGTCGACGATACGTCAGTCGATCGCTGCCGAGCGGAGCAGCGCACGTCGGCGAGAGGGCCGCAGCTCCTGCGGTGGCGAACTCGTCGACGGCCAAGTCGAGCGCTCGAGCGACACGTTGTTCGAGGTGACTCTGCGACATCGCCGCGTCGGAATTCGATTGCGCGGAGAGAGTCGCCAACATCGTCGCCGAGGCGATCGTGCCGAACACGACCGTGGTCAGCGCCATCTCGATCAGCGTGAAACCGCTGGATTTATAGCGCGAAACGATCACGAGTTCGCGTTCCCGAACAAGAATTTGCGCACCGTGACCTCCCGCTCGCCTCCGGACGACTGCCACTTGACGGTCACCTCGACCGGCAGGATCAGTGGCGGCTTCGTGAGCGGTCCACTCGAAATCACACCGTCTCCGTCGAGGTCGCGCGGCATCCCGAGAGCCGCGTCGACTATGTCTTCGCGCAAGGTCGTCCCATCCTTGGAAGGAAAGCGCACCGCTCCGGCGCCGTCCGTGGAACCGCTGGCGCACACTCCGACACCGGCGGCGGTGAAGCGATTGCCGGGCGACCGCGTCGCACCGGCAGGGTCGTCGCTCGTCGTCGAGTTGTAGTTCGCGAAGACGTCCTCGATCGATTGCGACTGCATCTCGGCGAACACCGTTTGCGCTGCCGTGTAGGCGCGCCGCGTTTCGCGGTTCTGCAGCATCAGCCGATTCCCCGTCGTGACGGATGCGACGTATCCGAGCACGCCGATCACGAGGACCGTCGCGGCGACGACGGCCTCGACGAGCGTGAAACCGCGGGTCGATCCATGGCGACGACGGGGCGCAATGCGGAGAAGCATCATGGGGGCAGGCGGTCTATCGAATCCACTCGGTCTCGAATGTGAGGAAACCCGCATGGTTTCAGGCGGAAAACAGTTCCCGAGACGAGGCCCGACCGATCGACTGCCGTATGCTTCTGGGCTCGAGAGTCGGAGCCGCGGAGTCAACACCCATGAACATCGAAACGCTGCGCTGGGTCGGATCTCTCCCGGGTCACGTCGAACTGCTCGAGCAAACACGGCTACCGGGCGAGACCGTGTGGCTCGCCGTGCGCACGGTCGACGAGATGCGCGACGCGATCTACCGCCTCGCGGTCCGCGGTGCGCCGGCCATCGGCGTCGCGGCCGCGTACGGCGTCGTGCTCGGCGTGCAGAGTCTCACCGACACGAGCCGCGAGAACGTCGTCGGTTGTGCGCGCGAAGCCGCAGCGACACTGGCGAAGGCTCGACCGACGGCTGTCAATTTGTTCTGGGCGCTGTCGAAGATGAAGACGCGGGCGGATCGCGATCTGGCGCGCGGTTTCGACGGCCCGGCGCTCGTGCACGGACTCTTCGAGGAGGCGCTCGCGATTCACGAACACGATGCAGCGACCTGTCGCACCCTGGGTGAATTCGGCGCGGCCCTCATCGGGGACGGTGCCACGATCTTGACGCACTGCAACGCCGGAGCGCTCGCCACGGGCGGCATGGGAACGGCTCTGGCCCCGATCTACACGGCGAAAGCAGCGGGAAAACAAGTGCGGGTCTTCGCGGACGAAACGCGGCCGCTGCTCCAAGGCGCGCGCTTGACGGCCTTCGAACTACACGCTGCCGGCGTCGACGTGACGGTGATCACGGACAACATGGCCGGACGCGTGATGTTCGAAAAGAAAATCGACATGGTCTTCGTCGGGGCCGATCGCATCGCGCGGAACGGCGATACGTGCAACAAGATCGGCACGTACTCGGTCGCCGTCTTGGCGCGCGAACACAAGATCCCGTTCTACGTCGTCGCGCCGCTGTCGACTTTCGATCCGGACATCGCCGACGGTTCCCTGATCCCGATCGAGGAACGCCCGGCGAGCGAGATCACAAACGGCTTCGGTGTGCGCACCGTGCCTGAAGGCGTCAAGGTCTACAACCCGGCGTTCGACGTGACGCCCGCGCGTTTCATCACGGGTATCGTCACGGAAGTCGGCGTGATCACGCCCGTCGATGCTGCGCACGTGACGGCCGCTCTGGAAAAAGGCGGCGTGCGAACGCGGGCCTCGACCGCGCGCGGTTGATTTCGATTCCAGATTCGCTGAGGCGCGCGTCGATTGTGGAACGAGCACGGGAGAGCTGTCTCTCCCGCCTTCCCCCCGCACGACCGACCAGCGAAAACGAACTCACGATGGGCGCCACCAAGAACAAGAAGCCGACGACGAAGCCGCGCAAACTCGACGCGAACGGCGAACTGGACTCGAGCGAGGACGTGAAGAAGGCCGGCGCCGTGCGCCCCGACGAGATGAGTCCGGATGTGCTCGAATTCATCCACGCGATCGACGCGTACAAGCGCAACACGCAGCGCAAGTTCCCGAATTGGTCGGAGATTCTCGAAATCGTGAAGTCGCTCGGCTACTCGCGCACGGGCTGAGAGAGCGCGCGCTCGAGTAATTCGCGCGGATGCTCGAGCCAGCCTGCGATCGAAACGGTCGCGAAATGCGCTCGCGCAAACGGGCCCCAACCCGCCGCGAAAAAGTGGACGCCGGCAGCATTTCCCGCAGCCGCGTCGTGGGGCGAATCGCCGACGTAGCACGCGTCGGCGGGCTGCATGCAGAGCCGTTCGAGCGCGCGCTCCAGCGGTTCTGGATCCGGCTTGTGACGCGCGCTGTCCTCCATGCCGACGAACACGTCGAAGGCTACGTCGAAGCCGCACACGGCGAGACCGCGGCGCGCCGTCTCGCGCTTCTTGCTCGTCACGATGCCGACCTTGCGACCGCTCGCGCGCAACACGTCCACGAGTTCATGCGCGCCGGCGTAAGGCTTCACGAGAGCGTCGTGGTGCGCGAGATTGAATTCACGGTAGGTCGCCACGAGGTCCGGAATGGCGCTCGCGTCCGATGCGAAGTCGCCGAAACTGTCGGTCAGTGTGCGCCCGAGGTGCGCGAGGATCCGGGCGCGATCGATCACGGGCATCCTGTGCTCTCGAAACGTGTGCTCGTAGCTCCTGAAAATGAGCTCGATCGAATCGATGAGCGTGCCGTCGAGATCGAAGAGGTACGCGTCGAAAGTGCGCAACGATGCGCTCAAGGCCCCTCGGGGTAGATCGGAAAGCGCGCCGTCAACTCGCGCACTTCGGCTTGCACACGCTTCGCGATCTTCTCGTCGTTCGGATGCGCGAGCACGTCGGCGATCCAGTTGCCGAGCAACTGCATGTGCTCACTCTTCAAGCCGCGCGTCGTGATCGCGGCCGTGCCGAGGCGGATGCCCGACGCTTTCATCGGCGGATTCTGATCGTATGGAATCAAGTTCTTGTTGCAGGTCAGGTCGACCTTGTGGAGCGCGTTTTCGGCCTCTTTTCCCGTGGTTTTCATCGGTGTGACGTCGACGAGCATGAGGTGGTTGTCGGTGCCGCCCGACACGATGCGCAAGCCGCGTGACTGCAGCGTCGCCGCGAGCGCGCGCGCATTTTCGACGACTTGTTTCTGGTAGGCGACGAAGCTCGGTTGTGCTGCCTCGCGCAGCGCGATCGCCTTGGCTGCGATCACGTGCATCAGCGGGCCGCCTTGACTGCCGGGAAACGCAGCGCTGTTGATGGCCTTGATCTGTTCTTCACCGCACACGATCAATCCGCCGCGCGGTCCGCGCAACGTCTTGTGCGTCGTCATCGTCACGACGTCGGCGTGACCGACGGGAGAGGGGTAGACCTTCGCCGCGACGAGCCCCGCGACATGCGCCATGTCGACGACGAGTTTGGCTCCGACGTCGCGCGCGATGTCGGCGAACGCTTTGAAGTCGAGCACGCGCGAGTACGCGGAGAATCCGGCGATGATCACTTTCGGCTGCGCCTTCAAGGCCGCGTCGCGCACACGATTCATGTCGACGCGCTCGCTGTCTTTCTCGACGCCGTAACTGTGGAACTCGTAGAAGATGCCCGAGAAGTTCTTCGGGTGTCCGTGGCTCAGGTGACCGCCGTGATCGAGCGACATGGCGAGCACGCGCTCACCCGGCTTCAACAGCGCCAAGAACGCCGCTTGGTTGGCCTGCGTGCCGCTGTGCGGTTGCACGTTCGACGCAGCGGCGCCGAACAACTGTTGCGCACGCTCGCGCGCGATGTTCTCGACGATGTCGACGTACTCGCAACCACCGTAGTAGCGCTTCGCCGGGTAGCCCTCGGCGTACTTGTTCGTGAGCACCGTGCCCATCGCAGCCATGACCTCGCGCGAGGCGTGATTCTCGGACGCGATGAGTTCGAGCTGGGTCTCCTGCCTACCGCGCTCCAACTCCACCGCGTCCCAGACGGCGCGATCGGTCTCGAGTGTTTTTTTGTGGGGCGTGGCAGTGTGCGGGAGCGTCATTCCGCCATGGTAGCGGCCGAAAAGCGCCGGCGCGCGTCAAGGGAACCACAAGGACGGGTGACGACGTCCAAAAAGGGCGCGCGCGGGGGCGCTTTCGCCGACAACGGGGTTGTCAGTCCTCCTGGGTGCTGGATAATGAAGACGAGAGATTCCCGAAGCTCTGCCGACCCAGGCGGTGGAGCGCGGTTCGGGTCCTCTGACGCATGGGACGACCCATCGTGCGCGTTTCTGCGATCGTGCACGCTCCCTTCTCGAAACCATACTCGGCCGCTCGTCCGCCCCACGCGAACGGCATCGAACTCTCTCGGGGCACACACTCAGGATCCACATGAAGCACACCTCTCCCCTCTCTCGCTTCGCGGGCCTAGCGGCCTTCGCAGCTCTCGCCGGAATCGCGCAAGCCTCGTTGCCGTTCACGGTCGGCAACCTCGTCGTCGTGCGCATCGGCGACGGTACTGCGGTGCTGACGAATTCTTCGACGGCCACGTTCCTCGAGGAGTTCACGGTCGGCGGCGCACCGGTGACCACCCTCGCCATGCCGATCGCACCGGTCCTAGGGAATCAGGCCTTCACGAACTCGGGCACATCCACATCGGAGGGCTTCCTCACGGTCTCCGGAGCGGGCAGCTCGAGCTTCTTGTTCTTGGGCGGCTACGGTGCGGCACCGGGCAGCATCGGTTCGATCACGTCCTCGGCGAGCTCGGTCGTGCCGCGCGTCGTCGCACGCGTCGACCTGGCGGGAACGATCGACACCACGACTGCGCTCGGTGACGCGTACTCGGGCGGGAACATCCGCAGCGCTTGCAGCGACAACGGCGCGCAATTTTGGACCAGCGGAACGTCGAGCATGGGCAACGGCATCCGCTACGGCTCGACGCTGGGCGCAACGACCTCGATCATGGCCAATCTCGTGCTGACGAACACGCGCGTCACCGACATCGCCTCCGGGCAGCTGTACTGCACGAGCGCGTCGGGTTCGTACTTCGGCGTCTCGGCCATCGGCATCGGTCTGCCCACGACGATCGCCAACCCGACCACGCTCTTGAACGGGTTTCCGTCGGCGACCGGCCCGAGCTCGTACGACTTCTACTTCGCCGACGCGGCCACGATCTACCTCGCCGACGACCGCACGAGTGTGGGTGGAATCCAAAAGTGGACCGACGTTCTGGGCACCTGGACGTTGCAGTACACGTTGCAGCCGGCCGTGGGCGTCGGCTGTCGCGGTCTGACCGCCTCGAACGTCGCGGGCACGGTCACGCTGTACGCGACGACCACGCAGTCGAACGCGAACAGCATCGTCACTGTGGTCGACACGGGCGCGAGCGCGCTCTTCACGACGATCGCCACGGCGCCGATGAACACGGCGTTCCGCGGCATCCGCTTCCTCGCGGGCAACGCGAGCACGCCGTCGACCTCCTTCTGCTCGGGTGACGCGGTCGGCACCACCTGTGTCGCGTGCGGCAACAACGGTGCGGCCGGTCGCGGCTGCGCGAACTCTTCGTTCGCGAACGGTGCGCTCCTCGCTTCGAGCGGCGTGGCGTCGGTCGGCTCGGACACGCTCGTCCTGACGGCGAGCGACATCCCCGGCCCGGGCTTGTTCTTCCAAGCCAACGGTATCGCCGGCTCCCCGATCCCCTTCGGTGACGGCATGTTGTGCGCTTCGGTCGGCATCACGCGCTTGGGCGTGGTCTTCCCGACGGCGGGCTCGGCCTCGTTCCCGGGCGGCTTGACGCCCAATCCCATCAGCGTCGGCGGCGGTCCGATCGCGCCGGGTAGCCTGAAGCACTACCAGTGCTGGTATCGCGATGCGGCCGTGTTCTGCACCGCGTCGACGTTCAATACGTCGAACGGGGTGTCGTTGACTTGGGGGCTGTGAGGTCGTCGCGGCGAATTCGCCGCGACCAGCCCGTCGCGGCGAATTCGCCGCGACCAGCCAGCAGAGGATTCCGTGCCGGTCCCAAGTTGCGCCTCGCTGGC
>JAWXBU010000259.1:0-10199 GCA_034440255.1 Planctomycetota bacterium
ACCTGCCAGGAATTCTGTCAAGAGAAGAAAAGGGGCGTGGCGGCCAAGTGTGCTGGCCCGGCGACCAAGTGCGGCTCCAAATTGCGGCCCTCTGTCGGAATGGAAACGTCAGTTCCGGGGCACGTGGGTGTGGCGGCGGAGTGTGCCGAGTTGCTCGGAATTGAAACGTCAGCTGCGAAGAAGCTGGGCATAGCGACCAAGTGTGCTCGAGCACCAGAGTGAACAGCCCCCGTTCCGCCGCAGCGGGCCAAGGCGAAGGATTGCGCTCGCGCGCCGACCCGGAAAGTTCTTCCAAGTCCTCTCCCGCGTAAGTGACGACATCCACGCGCGCGCCGTGAGTGCCTCATCCCTCGCCGATTCCGTCCTCTCCTCAAGATCGCGATAGCACTGCTCGAAAAGGATCCCGGTTCGCGTCTCAGCCCCCTGAGAGCGCGAGTGTCCCGTCACCCCGTCCTCGCCGCACCACGCGACGTGGAAGCGCAGGCGAATGCAGCCTGCCCATCGAGCAACAACTGAGGTCCTCCAGATGAGTCTTGGGAAACTTGTGAGCATGCTGGCGCTCGTCGCGCTCGTCTTTCCCGTCACCGGCTGCAGTGGCGGAGGTTCCGACGACACGACCAATTCGATCACGAGCGTCGTGCAAGACATCGGCGTCGACCCGAACGGTGCGACGACGGTGATCACGTTCGCGTCGGATTCCGGACTTGGAAGTCTCGCGGCTGTGCACGTCGAGAGCGACGGCGGACAAACGGCGACAAGCGTCACCGTTGCCAGCAACGAAGCCACCGTCGTTTGGAATGGTCGCGTCACGTCGGCCGATCAAGTGCGCATCGTCGCCAACGGCTCCTTTTTCTCGACCTACGCGGCCGTGACACCGAGCAGCACGACTGTGCCGACGATTGCGATCACGAACGGCACACAGACGGCGCCGCTCGGTGGCGACTCGTTCGACGTCGAGTTCACCGGCCCACGCGTCGTCGAGGCCGACGTGGAGGACATCTCCAATTGGGACCTCAAGATCGGAACGACGATCCTCGACCTCACGGGCACCACGATCGTGTTCGACGTCCCCACGCAGACGGCGACAGTGACGCTCGGATCGCTCGCGAACTTGCACGCTGCTTTCTCGATCAAGCCGACCGGCGTTCACGCCGTCACCGACATCACCGTCGCGAACACGTTCGTCGTTGGCACCGCGAGCGGTGACGCAGTCGTGCCGACGCTCCTCGGCGCCGAACAGAATCTCGTCGAGGACGAATTCGGCCGCGTCGTGGACTTCCAATTCAGCGAAGCGATGGACCCGGTGTTCTCGGTCTCGCTCTCGTCGTTCGGCGTCACTTCGCCCGACATCGCCGTCACCGTCACGCAACCTTCCGACGACATGTTGCGCGTCGTGTTCAACAACCCGATCGTCCCGGGCGTGAACACGGTTGCGCTCTCGTCGCTCGTCGACGCGCACGGGAACTCGTTCGTCGACGCACCCGTCGCGATCACCGCGGGCTCGACGGTCGCAAACGCTTTCTCGTCGGTCACGGCGAGCACGAGCGCGAACACCGGCGGCGACACGATCGTCGTCGTCACGTCGCAAGCCTTCGATCCGGACACCGCGATCGACACGAGCGCGTGGACCTTCGTCGTCGACTCGGTGACGATCGATCTCACGACGCAGACCTTCACGTACGACCTCGACACGAAGACGCTCACCGTTGCACTCGACTTCGACATGCAAAACGGCGACTCGGTCGTCATCACGGGTGTCTCTGTCGTCGACGTCGACGGACAGACGTTCGCACTCACCTCGAGCAGCGTTTCCGCGTCCGGAGACGCCGGACTGCCGACGATCTCGAGCGTCACTCAGAACCGCAACGTCGACGTGACCGGCAAGACGCTGATCGCTCTGTTCAGCGAAGACCTCGCCGAAACCATCGCCGAAACGACTTCGAACTGGAGCGTCTCGGGTACGCAGAATGTCACCACGGCGACGCTGCTCACCGGCGGCGACTCCGTACTTCTCGAGTTCGACGCCGTCGTCATCCCCGGCGACGTCACTTTCGGTGCATTGAACGTGACCGATCTCGCCGGCAACGCGATGACCATGATCACCGGCGTCACGATCGGTACGACGGACACGACCGCGCCGAGCCCGGTCACGGTCGTCGGCTATGCGATCGAAGGTGCCTTCGACGACACGATCTCGGTCGTGTTCGACGACGACATGATCGAGAGCGAAGTCGAGACTCCGGCCAACTGGACCATCGAGTCGCCGATCGGCATCTCGATCACGACCACGGGTGATCCGATCGTCTACAACACCAGCACGAAGACGGCTGTGCTCACGCTCCTCAATGCGGGCAACTTGGCGCGTGGATCGAGCTTGAGCGTCGCGTTCGCGAATTGCCGCGACATCGCCGGCAACACGGTCACGGCGACAGCGGTCACCGGTACGATCGTCTCCGAAACGACGTTGCCCGTCGTGCGTCAGATCTACCGGGAAACGGTCGCGCTCGACCACATGGTCGTGACCTTCAGCGAGCCCGTCCTGAACGCGGACGACGCCTACGACGTCTTCACGAATCCGGAGGGCGTGCGCTACATCCTGCGCACTTCGGTCGGTGCGCTGCTCGGCACGCCGACGTCGATGGTCCCGAGCCCGGGCTTCCTGTCCGTTCGCCTCGGCTTCGGCTTCGTCGTCAACTCGACGGACACGCTCGACGTGCTCGGCATCGTCGACATGTGCGGCAATCCGCTGTTCCCCGAGTTCGCCTTCCCGACTGTCGCGGAAGCCACGACCGCGCCTTCGCTCAGCACGTTGTCGCTCACGTCGCTCGCCGGCGAGAACAACGACTTCGTTTCGATTCAGTTCGATCGTCCGATGAACCCCTTCAAGCTGCTCGACCCCACGAACTACGCGGTCGTCGGTCCGGCTACGCTGGATCTCGCGAACGCACAGTTCCGCTTCGACGGCGACGACACGGTCATCATCGGACTGCGCAACTTCACCGGTCACGACATCGCGACCGGCGGGTCTTACACGATCACGGCCACGAACGTGTGGTCGGCACAAGGCGTGAAGCAAACCAGCGTCGTCGCGGCCCCCGGCAACATCGCCGTCGGCGACTCGACGAGCCCGACGGTCGCGATTGGCGACGTGCGCATCGATCCGTCGACCGCGAACGCTCTCTTGGTCACGGCCAGCGAAGCGCTCGACATCACTACCGCGCAGAACCCGGCGTTCTACGACTACGACAGCGGCAACGTACCGACCGCAGCTGCGCGCGTTGGTCAAAGCACGTTGCGTTTGACCTTCGCCGTGGCGCCCGTCATCGGACAGAACTTGCAGCTGTCGATCACCGATCTCGCCGGGAATGTCTCCGGCACGATCACGCGCGCCGTCGCGGCGGCGGACGCGACGGATCCGCTCGTCGCCAGCGTCGCGGGTCTGTCCGTTCCAAACCTCGGTCGCGACCAGATTTTCATCACGTTCGACGAGCAAGTCGACACCGATACTGCGCTCTTCCCGAGCAACTACACACTCACGAACGGCACGCGCACGTTCAATCCGGCCGCGACGCGCGTGACCTACGACAGCGTCACGCGCACCGTCGTGATCTCGCTGCCTTCGGGCTCGGAACTCGACACGAGCGCCGTCCTGAACGTGACGGTGCAAAACGTCGCCGATTTCGGCGGCAACGTCATGGGTAGTCTCGTGTCCTTGAACGGCGCGGTCACCGGTGACGTCGTAGCTCCCTCTTTCGAAAACGCCTTCGTCGACCTGCGCGTCGACGCGACAGGCCGGACCATCGACGTGCTCTTCGACGAGGACGTCGATTCGACGTGGGCTTCGAACGCGGCTCACTGGACGGTCAGCGGCGGACCCACGGTCACGTCGGCCACGATGCTCTCCGGCAAACATGCGCGACTGGTCTTGACCGGTGCGCTCGGTGCCTCTGCGACCGTCGACCTCGTGAACCAGCCCGACCTCGCCAACAATGTGGTCAGCACGCTCTCGATCGATCCGATCGAGTGAGTGGATGCGTCGCGGAAAGTACTTCCACCTCTGGATACGACCGTGACGAACAGAAAAAAACGCGGGCCGTCGAGCGCGAAATGCTCTGCGGCCCGCGCTCTTTCCAAGCGTCTCGCTACAGGTGCGAGTGAAGCAAGAACGATAGGGGAGACAACGAACTGGAATCGCGTCCATCGCGTGCGTCGCGATGGAAGTGCCTCCTACCGTCTCGAGGAATCAGTTTGAGCGCCCAGGCCCCCGAAAGAAACGTCTTCGTCGAAGACATCGTCACGGCCCTCACCGGACCCGTGGACGCTACCGGTCACGCGACCACCGCACTGAAAGATCAGATGCGGCGCGCGGCCGACGAATTCGATCAGCGCACCGCCGAAGCTTTCGCGCGCGCGTTGCTCGAGTCGTTGTGTTCGGAGACCGTGGATCTGCGTCGGCTCGAGGCGCTCCTCATCCTCGGACTCGCGCACCCGACGATCCTCGATCGTCATCGCATTTCATTGCGCACCGAAGGTCAGCGACTGGCGTCGATGCTCGAGGCCCAAGGCCAGAGCGAACGCGCGCGCTGCCTGCTCGAAGTGCTCGATCAACGTCTCGGTCATGACGATTTCGTCGTCGAATCCCAAGAGGGCTCGGGCAAGTCGCGCGCCGAAGTCGAAGCCGAGATCGAAACCTATCTCGAGCGTGCCGACCAATGCGCCGCGCTCGGTCGCAACAACGAAGCCATCCGTTGGCTGCAAGAGATCGTCACGCTCGACCGCAATCGCCGCGACGTCGCGCGCATGATCCGCGATCTGCGTTGGAGCGAAAAGGAACGCAAGGCGAAGAACGTCAAGCGCCTCAAGCTCGTCGGTGTGTTGTGCATCGTCGCGGCATGCGTCGCCGGCGTTTTCGCGCGTGAGACGCACATCGCCACCGCGTTCCGTGACGTGCCGGCCTCGAATGGTCAACTCGTGAGTCTGCAGGACCGCCTGGCCTCGGTCGACGCGATCGTCGACGGAAACAAGCTGTGGTTCGGCATGGGTGCTGTGCTGCGCGAACAAGGCCGTCTGCGGCGCGAGATCTCCGGTCTCGAATCGGCGGCGGCGGACGCAACGCGCCAAGTCGCGCTCGAACGTGCGCGCAAAGTCGAGAACGCCGAAACGGGGCGCGAACGCGGCATGTTGCTCGCGCAACAGGGTCACTTCGAGGAAGCGCTCTTCGACCTGCGACAAGCGCTCGAACTCTCGGATCCGACATGGTCGGAACGAACTCAGGTCCAATTCAACGTCGCCGCGATCGAAGCGTGGATGAAGAAGTCCCGCTGAAACGAGCAAGCCCTAGAGCCAATCCCCATGAGCTTCCTCCACAGATGGATGTCCAGCAGCCGAGTCCGGCGCGCGCAGAAGCGCGTGTCCAAGGAGCCGTCTGCTCGCGCCTACGCCGAACTCGCACAAGAGCACGCTGTGCTCGGCAACTTGCAAGAAGTGTTGCGTTCGACGGGTGAAGGCCTGCGCCTTTTTCCCGGAGACACGGAACTGCGCCGTCTCGAATCGCGCGCGCGTTCGCTGCTCCTCGAGGGCCGCACGCGTCAGTTGCAAATCGAACTGAAGAGCGCGCCGCGTCCGGCGTTGTGGAAGGAACTGTGCGAAATCCTGTTGGAATCGGGCCGAGTCGCACGCGCCGAAGAAGTCGCGATCGAGTGGTTCCAAGCCACACGCAGCGGTGACGCGCAACTCTGTCGCGCGCAAGCTCGCGCCGATCGCTTCTTCGCCGATCGCCGTCGCGACGACGGTCGCATCGCGCACGAACTAGTCGCGGCGGCGACGGGCATGCTGCCGAGCGATCCGCGTCCGCTGCGCTTGCACCTCACTCTCGTCAGCCGCGCCGGTGCGTGGGGCGATGCGCGCGTGATCCTGTCGAAGCTGCTCGAGCACTTCCCGGGCGACCCGTCGCTCGAAGCTCGTTTCCGCACGCTCGAATCGCTCGCCGAGAACGGCAAGACCTTCGAACAAGCGCTGCGCGAAGTCGAGAAGACGGGCCGACTCGCCGACGAGGAGCCCGAATCGAATCGCGCATCGGGATCGCCGGCGAGCATCCGTCCGCTGTTGCAGTCGCTGCTCCAGAGCGAAGGCGTTCAGGCTGCATTCTTCGTGCGCGGCGGAACCGCGCTCGTGCAAGGACCGAAAGGTGCGACGGCAGAACGCCTCGCACGCGGCGTGCGCGAGGTCGTCGCGAACTCGAAGACCACCGCGCGCAAGCTCGGCCTCGGTGCCGCATCCGAAGTGCGCATCGAAGGTTCATTCGGAACGTTGCTCGTCGCACCCGGCGAGTACGGCTCGGGCGCGCTCTGGGTCGACGGCACAGCGACGCGCGTGCAAGAGCATGCGTTGCGCAGTCTCGCCACCGCCGCGGGCGACAAATCGGAGAACGAAGCGTGAGACACGTCCTCGAACCGCTGGCCAAGATTCCTGGCGTGCGCTTGGCGATGCTCGTCACGCCCGACGGAGTCCCGATCGTGATCCACGGCGAGCGCCGTGCACCGCGTCGTGACGACAAGAACGGAACCGGTCGTCGTCGCAGCGACTTCGGCATTCAATCGACCGACGACATGCAAGCGTGGGCCGCCCTCGGAACGAGCTGGATGCGCGACACCGTGCGCACGACGGCGCCGCTCAGTTGGGCTGCTCCGACGCGCATCGTCCTCACCGCCGCGCGCGGCACGCTGATCGTGCTGCAAGGCCCGGGCGCCATCCTGCTCGTCGTGCTCGACGCGGGGATGAGCTCCGAAGATCTGCGCCTCCCGATGGACGGCGCGGTCGTGCGCATGCAGCGCCAATCGAAACATCGCGGATCGAAGTTGGGGGCCGCTCCGGACCTCGATCATCAACCGACCGTCCTGCCCGTGCGCTCGGAACCGCGCGGGTCAGGTGAAGTTCCCGGCAACGGGACCAATTGGGTTTCGACGAATGGAAACGGAACCCCCGAAGCCGTTGGGGAATAGCACATGGTCCAGATCAACTTCGCTCAGCGCCAAGTCAACGCCAAGATCGTCTACTACGGCCCGGGAATGTCGGGCAAGACGACCAACCTCGAGATCGTGCACCAGCGCGCGCCGGCCCCGAATCGAGGTGACCTCACGAGCATCTCGACCGACGGCGATCGCACGCTGTTCTTCGACTTCATGCCGCTCGACCTGGGTACCGTCGCGGGCATGCGCACGTGCTTCCAGATCTACACCGTTCCCGGTCAGGTCTACTACAACAGCACGCGCAAGCTCGTGTTGCAGGGCGTCGACGGCGTCGTGTTCGTCGCCGACAGTTCCGCGTCGATGATCGAGGAGAACCTCGAGTCGATGCGCAACCTCGAGCAGAACCTCGCCGAGTACGGGAAGAGCCTCGCGCAGATCCCGCTCATCATCCAATACAACAAGCGCGACTTGCCCGACGCGATGACGGTCGAGGAATTGAACCGCGCGCTCAATCCGCACAACGCGCCCTTCTTCGAAGCGATCGCGAACACGGGCCAAGGTGTGTTTCCGACGCTGAAGGCGCTGGCTGCGCGCGTGCTCGAAACGATTCACACCGGTGCGAAGACGAGCGGAGCGCCGGTCGTGCCGACGCTGTCGCAGACGGGCTTCCATCAAGCGCCCGCTCCGCAAGCAGCGCCTGCGCAACAACAGATGCAGCCCGCTCAGATGCCGCAGCAGCCGATGGGTCGACCGCTGCAACAGACCGGCTATTACCAAGCACCGGCCGCACAACAAGGAATGCCGCAAGTCGGCGGACCGCGCGGGGTGCCGATGCCGGCGCAACCTATGTCGGCTGCCGCTCAAGCGCTGCCGCAGATGCCTGCGCTGCTGGCTCAGCCGATGCAGCAAGGGGTCATGAATCCGGCCTACGCGATGCCGCCCATTCCTCAGCCGCCGATGCAACAGCAGGGTCAGCCCATGCAGACGCCGGGGTATGGGTACGGCGGACCGCAGCCGATGCAGGCCCAGGCGCAGAACGCGCCCGGCGCCGGCGGTTACGGCCAACAACAAGCGACCCAACAACAGAGCAGCGCTCTGCACATGATGCGTCCCGGTGGGGCGGCTCCCGCTGCTCCCCAAGCTGCCGGTCGTCCGCGTCAGGCGGCGCCCGCCGCTCGCACCGCTCCGCCCGCAGGTCGTCCGTCGACCGGTGGCGAACATTCACCGCGCCTGCAACCGCGCGCCGCTCCGCTGCCTACTCCGACCGGCGGCAAGAAGCGACTCGTGTACGTGGGCGTGTTCCTCGCCGTCGCGCTCGGCATCGGAGCCGTCGTCGCCAAGATCGTTTTGAAGCTGTTCTAACAGGGCAATCCACATGGGACTCGACCAAAAACTCCGCCGTGACCGCGTCGTCTTCTACGAGCGCGACATCACCCGTTTCGACGGCGAGCTCGATGGTTTCCTCGAGCTTTCCTGCGCCCGATCGGCGCTCTTGATCGACAAAGACGGCCACTTGGTCACGCGGCGCGGCGAGACCGAGGACAAGAACATCGAGTCGATTTGTGCGCTCGTCGCCGGCTCGTTCGCGGCCACGAAGGAGCTGGCGCGGTTGATGGGCGAGGACCAGTTCAACACGCTCTACCACCAGGGCGGCCGCGACAGCATGCAGATATCGCTCGTCGCCAATCAGGCTTTGCTGGCGCTCGTTTTCGACGATCGCACCAGCCTCGGGTTGGTGAAGTACTACTCCGTCGAGAGCATCAAGCGCATCGAGGACATCCTCAAGGAGATCGAAGCGCGGGTGGGGGAGACGGAGAGTCTCTCCAGCGACTTCGGCACGAGTGCTGCGGCGGCGCTCGACCGTCTCTTCTGAGAACGCGACCGGCCTTCCGATGCGTCGAAAATCACGGCGTCCGGGCCCCAGATAGGGTCCGGGCGCCGATTTCGTCGCTTGCGCGCCTCGGCCCTCGCCGGTACTCTCTTCCGCCCTGAACCCCGGAGGCGCTGCCTTTCGCAGTCCCTCCCCTCACTGGAGTCTCGAAGCCATGGCACGCGTCTGCTCGATCTGCAACAAGCGCACGGAAAGCGGCAAAATCGTCGCCCGTCGCGGTCTGCCCAAGAAGAAGGGCGGCGTCGGTCTGCGCTGCACCGGTCGGACGTTGCGCAAGTTCAAGCCCAACATCCAGAAGGTGCGCTTGCTCGTCGACGGAGTGCCGACCCGCGTCAAGCTGTGCACGCGCTGCCTGAAAAAGGGCAAGTTGATGAAGGCCACGCGCGGCAAGATGGCCCTCGCGATCTGAGTTGCGCAAACGCGCAGCGGGTACGCATTTGCTGCGTGGCCGCCGCCCCGAACGAGCATGTTCGGTGAGCATCGACGAGCGTTCGAGGTCGCCTCGAGCGCTCGCTTCGTATCCACACTCGTCAAAAAGTCCGCCGTTATTGGGAAAGGAAACTGGAGAGCCAGCCGATGACCCTCCTGATGTCGTGGGTCCCGCGCCGCAATGGCGCACCACATGGACCCTAGGTCCAAGGAGATTTCCCTCATGGCGATGAAGAAAAAAGCTCGGAAGAAGGCTGTCAAGAAGAAGGGCGCGCGCAAGAAGGCCGCCAAGAAGGGCGGCCGCAAGGTTGCTCGCAAGGCACGTCGTAAGTAACCGAACTCGGGAAGGCTCGTGATGAACAAGAGCCACCTGGTCGACTACGTTGCCGAGGAGCTTCGCACGTCGAAGCTGCAGTCTTCTCTCCTGGTTGAGACCGTTTTGAACGGGATCAAGAAGGGCTTGCAAGAAGATCAGACCGTCACGCTCACGGGGTTCGGAACATTCGAGCTGAAGTCGCGCAAGGCGCGCGTCGGCAGAAATCCGCACACGGGAGCCCCCATTTCGATCGCAGCCGGCCGTAGGGTCGGGTTTCGTGTCGGGAAGGCGTTGAAAGAGTCGTTCTGAGACTGATTCACAAGTCCGGGTTTCGGGGCCGATCTGCGAGTGAATTGCGGGTCGGCCCTGTTCGTGTACCCACGAACAGGGCCGACAGTGCCGGCGAAAGCCGGCACCAGCCAGCAGAGGAGGCTCGCGTCGGTCCGACAGTCTCCCTTCCTCAGGCCTCACGCAGTTGCGCGACCGCCATCGCCCCCTCGCATCGCCCTCTCGCATCGCCCTCTCGCATCGCCCTCTCGCATCGCCCTCTCGCATCGCCCTCTCGCTTTGCCCTAGAGCCACTTCCCGTCGCTCG
>JAWXBU010000260.1:0-9946 GCA_034440255.1 Planctomycetota bacterium
ATCTTCTCCAGGTCGGGCGTGGCTTCGAGCGCGTCACCAGATGCGATCACGAACTCGCGAGCATCGAGCAGCCGCGGTTGAAGGCCGCGCGCGCGCGCGACCTCGGCGAGGATCGCGCACGAAACGCGCTCACCCAAGCTCGAAACGCGCGCGGTGACGAGCGGAGAAGCTTCGCGCAGCAGCGAAACGCCTTGCAGCAAGCGCTCGAACTCGCGAGCCAGTTCGTCGACGACGCCGCGCAATTGCATGAGCGCATCGCCGCCGATGTCGTCCTCGAGCTCACGCGTGATCTGGTCGTGGAGCGCGCGGAATTTGTCGACGAACGGCGCGGGGTCATCGCCTTCCTGAACGCGCTTGGCGGCGTCCACCAGCAAGTTCGTCACGCCGGTCACGGCCGAGGCGACGAGGCACACTCGTTCGGTTCGCGCTGCATCGGCGACCAAATCGATCACGCGCTTCATCCGATGAGCATCGCCCACGGACGTACCGCCGAACTTCATCACGCGTGTCGTCATCGTTCCTCGTGCTTGTCTCCGCCGAATCCTAGCGAACACGGAGTCGATCCCGTTTCGACAGGCGGATGCGATGAACGAAAGCGCGCCTCGGTCCAATCCGAGCCGCTCGGAAAAGTGTTCCGGCCGATCCTGATGATCCGCAGCCTAGCCCGCCACGTTCCTGGTCACCGACCGTGAAGGTGGGCATCACCGCCCCAGGGTGGAATGAAGGTTTCGGGCTCGATTCCCAGCGCGTCGGCGACACGGGTCACGTAATTGAAGTAGCCGACGATCTGCGTCGCGTCGTGGATGGCGCGATCTTCGAAGCCGACACGGCGCAAATCGTCGAGGTCTGCAGCGCGCATCGAATCGGGCTCGCGCGTGAGTTTCGTTGCGAAGGCACACAACACGCGATTCGCTTCCGACAGGTTCGCCGAGCGCCAATCACTCGCGAGCGCGTGCACCAACGCGTCGGCTGTTTCGACTGTCGCAAGCGTGGGGACGACCTCGACACGGAGATCGTGCGCGTGAGCTTGCGTTCAATACACACAGCGAATCTCGCGCGACGTGACGGTCGCGAGCATTTCGCGTTGCGCTCGGCTGAGCGGCGAGGGGCCGATCATCAGAGCTCGGTAGAACGCCATGCTCGCTTCCATCACAGGCGGATTCGGGCTCATCACGTGCACGATATTCCACACACGCCCTGCACGAGCGAGAGCTTCGTCGAAGAGCTTCTTCACGAGTCCGGTGGCTTCTTCGATCGGAACGATGCGAATCCACGGGCGCATCACGAACTCCGCAAGTCGTAGCCGCGCGCACGCAACGCTTCGTCGACGAGCAAACCCGCTCCGGCCTTGCGCGTTTCGAGGAGGATGTCGATGTCGACCATTCCCAGCGGCACTTTGAAACCGGCGCGGTAATGTTGGATGTCGAGCACGTTGCACTGGTTCGCCGCGATCACGCCGAGGATGTCGACGAGCTGTCCTGGCGTATCCGTCGTGCGCAGGCGGACGTTGTGTGTGCGACCGGCGCGTTCGAGTCCGTTCTCGACGATGCGCGCGATCAAGTTGAGGTCGATGTTGCCGCCGGACACGATCGTGAGTACGCGCTTCGCGTTCTTCACCTTGCCGGCCAGGATCGCCGCGATGCCGGGAACACCCCCTGTTTCCGCGACGATTTTGCTCTTTTCCATCGCCTGCAACACGGCGTCGACGATTTCGTCCTCTTCGACCGTGACGCATTCGTCGACGTAGCGACGCACCACTTCGAACGTGATGTCGCCGACGACGCCGACGCGGATGCCGTCGGCGATCGTCATCGGTGAGTCGACGTGTTGACGCTTTCCGGCAAGGAACGAATGCACCATCGGCGCCGCGCCGACGGCCTGGACTCCGATGACACGCGTCCTCGGCGACAACGCTTTGATCGCGAGCGCGACGCCGGAAATCAGTCCGCCGCCGCCGATCGGCACGACGACGGCGTCGATGTCTTCGAGTTCGTCGACGATCTCGAGGCCGCATGTGCCCTGTCCGCACACGATCCACGGATCGTCGAAAGGATGGACGAGCGTCGCTCCGCTCTCTTTGGCGATGCCGACTGCGTGCGCTTGTGACGCGTCGTAGTTGTCGCCGTGCAGAACAACTTCCGCGCCGTAACTCTCGGTGCGCTGCACCTTGATGATCGGCGTCGAACGCGGCATCACGATGACGGCGTGAGCTCCGGCGATTTTCGCAGCGAGCGCGACGCCTTGAGCATGATTGCCAGCAGATGCCGCCACCAAACCGCGCGTCAGCATTTCCTTGGGCAAAGACAGCACTTTGTTCAACGCGCCGCGTGCCTTGAACGAGCCCGTGCGCTGCAAGTTCTCGAGCTTCAGGAACACTTCGAGGCCCGACGATTCACTGAACGTCTGCGAGTAGATCGTCGGCGTACGACGAATGAAGGGCGCGATGCGCTCGGCCGCCGCGCGCAGATGAGCGAGCGTGCTGGGCAATCCGTCGTCGAACGAGATGCGGTCCACGACGGGATCGTACAAGGCGCCGTTCGAAAATCAGCGCTTCGGTTGCGCCGACTGTTCGGGCGGCCAGACGTAGGCCGCGCGATACAAATTCGAGTAAGCGCTCTCGAGACGGTAGTTGTCGAGGCTGTCCTGCGCCTGCGTCGTGATGAATTCTTGCACGGCACTCGTCGCAATCGACGGCGTCGAGCCTGCCGCCATCTCGCGGATGCGCGCGATTCGAATGATGAGGCGCGCACCAGTGTCCTGGATGACGATCGGCTCGGAGATGTAGCGCGGCCACAGCTTCGGATCAGCCGGTCGCCCGTCGATGAACTTCGCCAACGACGCCGAAAGCGGCCGTAAACGGGCGATTTCTGCTGGTTCGGCGATGCCGTCGTTTTCTTTCACGACGCTGTACCGACGCACCAACTCGTTCATGTCGGCATCGGTCGCGAGCGATTTCTGGATCTCGACGGCCAAAGCCACCGTCGCATCGCGCCCGCCGTTCTTGTCGGAGTCGAGCGTCAACGTTTGCAGCGTGACAGTCTCGGTGGTGCCGCCCATCTGCCGCAGAGCTTGGGGATCACGCAGCGCGCGTTCATAGCGAAACTTGATCTCGCCCGGGCGCACGTAGCGATCGCGATTCGAACGCGCGGCCAAACCCACGCCTTCGCCGGTGATCGAGTCCTTCCACACGCGCGAGTACAACTCTTCGCGCAACTCGTCCTTCACGTCCTGCGTACTCACGTCTTGAGCTTGCATGACCTTCGCCATCCCCACGACGCCGTTCTTGTTCGCGACGATGCGCTCGAAGCTGTCTTGGACGTTGCGCTCGACGAGCTTTTCGTCGGCGCCCATGTCTTGGCCGGCCTGTTTCGCCAGCAGTGCTTTGACACGACGCGTCAGGATGCGCGACTGGGCGGTTTGCATCTCGCTCGGGTTGTTGAGCTGAAACTGCTCTTTTTCACGAACGAGATCGCGCGCCAACTTGCGGTACGTGATGATGTCCTGGTTCACGATCGCGACGACTTGATCGAGTGGGCTCCAGTCCTGCACGGCCTTCGCATCGGGAGGATTGGAGGGGGTTTGCAGCGCCGCGCAGGCGAAGAGGATCATGGTCAGGCTCGTCATCGTGTTCCGCTCGTGCGCAGGATCTTCGTCTGTGCACGAGCGCCGCGCAACAGCGACTCGAACCACGCGAGCGCAAGTTCCGGCGACTTGTGCTTCGCGGGGATCGGCAAATGGGCGACGCCGGTGCGCAAAGGTCGGAAGTCGACGGTCGAGAGTTCGAGCCCACGCTCGAGCGCGACACGATCGCGGTATTCGAGAACGTACGTGTCGCCGCGATGTGAAAGTCGCCGCACGCCGAGACCGTCGAGTCGTGCCTTCAAGCGGAACGTGCGCAGCAAAGCCTCGGCCTCGGGAGGAATGCGGCCGAATCGATCTTTGAGCATGAGTTCCGCCGCATCGGCGTCGGCATCGTCGCGGATCGCAGACAATTGCCGCAGGATCTCTAGCCGCACCTTGGGCTCGGCGATCCACGTGTCGGGCAAGAACGCGCGCAATCCGAGTTCGAGCTCGACGCCCGACGCCTCTTGTTCGGCGACGAGCTCCTCGACTTCGATCTCGCCGCCGGCTTCGAGTCGCTCGACGGTCTGCTTCAGCAAGCGACAGTACATGTCGTATCCGATCGCGGCGATGTGACCCGATTGTTGCGGGCCCAAAATGTTGCCGGCGCCGCGGATTTCCAGGTCTTTCATGCTGATCGCGAAACCGGCGCCGAGGTGGTTCATCTCTTCGAGCGCCTTCAAGCGTTCGCGCGCGACCTCGCGCAACGGTTTGTGTTTCTCGACGAGCAAGTAACACCACGCCTTGTTCTGCCCGCGACCGACGCGACCGCGCAATTGGTGCAGTTCCGACAGGCCGAACTCGTCCGCGTTGTCGATCACGATCGTTCCGGCTGCGGGGATGTCGAGTCCGCTCTCGATGATCGTCGTGGCGACGAGCACGTCGACTTCACCGTGCGTGAAGGACGTCATCACTCCCTTGAGCTCGGTGGACGTCATCTGTCCGTGGCCGATCGCGTACGAACACTCCGGCACGAGTTGCTGCAACTTCAGCGCGGTCTGCCGAATCGAGTGCACGCGGTTGTGCAGGAAGAACACTTGTCCGCCGCGGTTTTTCTCGCGCAAGAGCGCTTCGCGCAGCAAAGCTTCGTCCTCGATGTATCCGAGCGTCGTCTCGATCTCTTGTCGCCCGGGCGGCGGGATCGTCAGCGCCGAGATGTCGCGCAGTCCCGAGATCGACATGTGCAACGTGCGCGGAATCGGCGTCGCGGACAGAGTGAGCAGGTCGATGTTCGCGCGCAGCTTCTTGAAGTGCTCTTTGTGCGTGACGCCGAAGCGTTGCTCCTCGTCGACGATCACGAGTCCGAGGTTCTTGAACTTCAAGTCCGACGAGAGGATGCGGTGCGTGCCGATCACGATGTCGACGTCGCCCCTCTCGATGCCGGCGACGGCGTCGCGCTCGAGCTTGCCGTTCACGTAGCGCGAGAGCGCGACGACGTTCACGGGAAAGTCGGCCAGGCGCTCGCGGAAAACGTCGTGGTGTTGCTGCGCCAACACGGTCGTCGGCACGAGCACGGCCACCTGCCCACCGCCGGAAACCACACGAAATGCCGCTCGAATCGCCAATTCGGTCTTGCCGAAGCCAACGTCGCCGCACAGCAGGCGATCCATCGGGCGCTCGCTCGCGAGGTCCGCGTCGATCTCGCGATCGACCTCCAGTTGGTCGGCGGTTTCGGTCCACGGGAAAGCGCCGATCATGTCCTTCATCAACGCCGGATCGGTCGCCCAGGCTGCACGCTTCTTGAGCGATCGTCGCGCTTGAACCTCGAGCAATTCCGTCGCGAGATCGAAGAGCGCCCGCTCGACCTTTTCCTTGCGGCGACGAAACGACGTCGAGCCGATCTTGTCGAGCGGTGGCTGCGCCGATCCCGTGCCGATGTAGCGCTGGACGAGATCGATGCGCGCGGCCGGCACGAAGAGCGAGACTTCTTCGGCGAAGAGCAGGTGCAAGTGCTCTTCCTCGCCGCCGCCGCGCGCCATGCGTTTCAATCCGGCGAAGCGCGCGACTCCGTGCACCGAGTGCACGACGATGTCGCCGACTTTCAGCTCGAAGAACGACTGCAGCGCGCGAACGCGGTGCGGCGATTGGATTTTCGCGACCGCACGCTTGCCGAGGATGCCGACGATCTCGCGGTGATTGACGATCGCGAGTTGGCGCGCAGGCAGTCGGAAACCTTTCGACACGGACCCGACTTGGATATCGACGCCCTCGACGCCGCCAGCCTCGGTGAGCACGGTCTTGAAGCGATGCTCCTCGGCCTCGTTCTGGCAGAGCACGACGACTCGTGTGCCGTCCGCAGTCGTTTCACGCAGAATTCGCGCCGATTCTCGCACTCCGACGCCGAGCGATTGCACCGACCTCGTGTCGAAATTCAGTGTCGCGCCTGGCAACGACATCAATTCGATGCGCCGATGATCGTCCATCGTGCCCGCGAGTTGCAGCAGAGCTCGAGCGTGCGATGGCGATTGGATACGCAAGCCTTCGGCGCGATCGTCGATGCGCATCGGCTCGATGCGTACGTACACCGTCGTCGACGCCAACACCGACGTCGGCAGCACGCCGTCGCCGTCCTCGACTCCGCCCGCGTCCACCGCGAGCGAGAGCTGGACTTCTTTCATCGATTCGACGCTGCGCTGGTCGACCGGATCGAACGTGCGCAGTGATTCGATCTCGTCGCCGAACAGTTCGACACGCAGCGGCAACTCGGCGGCCAGCGGATAGATGTCGAGGATCTCGCCGCGCAACGAAACCTCGCCCGGCTTTTCCGCGAGCGGCAAGCGCGTGTAGCCGGCCGTCACCAAGCGCTCGAGCAAAGCTTCGGTGTCGAGCGTCTGTCCCGTCTGCAGCGTGAACCAATTCTTCTCCAACTCGTGCGGAGACGACATCGGCTGCAAGAGCGACAGCAACGACGCGACGATCAAACGAGGTCGCTTGTTGGGTGGGCCGGCAATGCGTTGAACGACCTGCAGTCTTCGTCGAATGGCGTCGACGTCCGTGCTGGCACGTCCGCCGGTGAAACTCTCGCGCGCCGGCAGACACAGCGCCTCCACGCCAAAAGCAGCTAAATCCTCGACAAATCCTTGCGATTCGGCCTCACTCGACGTGATCGCGACCCACGGACCCTGTGCGCGTGTCGTCAACGCGGCGAGCACGAGTGCCTGCGACGCGCCCCACAGATTGCCGACGGAAGCGAAGCGCTTCTTGTCGAGCGCGTCGACGATGCGCGTCAGCTCCGGCGCCGCGGCGAATCCCGCGACATCGACGACGGCGCCGTGTTCGGTCCCGAGCCGCTCCGTCACTCGCCGTTCTCCATCGAAGGCTCGGCCACATCGCCTTCGATCACGAGGAGCGCTTCGTAGGCGGCCCACATTTCGGCTTCCTTGCGCGTGCGCCCCCAAGCGCTCGGGTAGCGCACGTGGCCGGCTTCGGCTGCGACGAGGAAGGCGCGAGCGTGCGCTTCGCCGCGATCGTCGACGACGACGTAGACAGGCAGAGACGCGTGTTCGCGCTGACACACTTGCTGGAAACGCTGCTTCGGATTCTGGCCTTGCGAACGCGTGCGCACTTGCTCGAGCGGCTTCGCGAGCGTAGCCATCACGTAGTCACGCGCTGCTTCGAGGCCGGCGTCGAGATAGACGGCGCCGAGCACGGCTTCGTACACATTCGCGAGAACGGAACGCGGCAACGCGCGCTCCTTCAATCCCGCGCCGAGACGCAAAACGGCGCCCAAATCCATCTCGCTCGCTGCCTCCGCGAGCGTCTTACGCGACACGACCCAGGCCTTGAGTTCGGTCAGATCGCCTTCGGGCAGATCACTGTGGTGTTTGAACAGTTCCTCGGCCACGACCAGATCGAGCGCCGCATCGCCGAGGAATTCGAGCCGTTCGTTGTCGCGATTCGCGTGCATCGAGCTGTGCGTGAGCGCGAGGTCGAGCAAGCTCTGGTCGCGGAACGAGTGGGGGATGTTCGGCATCGATCTCTACAGTTTTCGCGAAGGATCGCGCGCTGCGGCGGCACAGTATAGGCAGTCGAGCGACAAGTCCTCCCGACCTGAAACGAGAAGCCGTGACGATCGATTCCCAACTCGCAGTCGAAGCACGCAGCGTCGAAAAGCGCTACGGGTCACAGGTCGCGCTCGCGGGCGTCGATCTCACGTTGAAGCGCGGTGAGGCGCTCGGACTGCTCGGTCCGAATGGAGCCGGCAAGACGACGTTGATCCGCATTTTGTCCACGATCGCGCGGCAAGACAGCGGCAGCGTGCGCGTTCTGGGTCTGGATCCAGCCGTGGGGGCCGTCGCGATTCGATCGAGAATCGGTGTCGTTCCGCAGGAGCTCGCGCTCTACGACGGATTGACAGCGCGCGAGAACTTGAACTTCTTCGCGCGCATGCACGGCGTCGGCGAGAGTGCAGTGTCGGAGCGAGTGGATTGGGCGTTGGCTTCCGCCGGACTCACCGAGCGTGCGAACGACCGCGTCGTCACGTACTCGGGAGGCATGCAACGACGCTTGAACATCGTCGCTTCACTGTTGCACGAACCCGAGCTCGTGTTCCTCGACGAACCCACTGTCGGAATCGATCCGCACTCGCGCAACCACGTCTACGAGATGGTCGAGCGTTTGCACGCGAGCGGCGTCGCGATCGTGTACACGACGCATCAACTCGGCGAGGTCGAGCGTCTGTGCGATCGCATCGTGATCCTCGACAGAGGCCGCGCGGTCGCCGGTGGGACGCTCTCGGAGTTGCAGCGTCGCGTGCCTGCGACGGGTCGCCGCAAGTTGCGAGTCATCGCCGACGAACGCTTCGTCGAGGCGCGCGAGGCGCTCACGAAAGCGGGTATCGAGGCCGAAATCGAGGAGGAATTGCCGGACCTGGAAGCCGTGTTTTTGACGCTCACGGGGCGCGCACTGCGGGACGGTGAAATTTGATTCGCGCGGCATTCACGGTGGCCCGCAAGGACTTGGCGCTGTTTCTGCGGGATCGCACGGCGTTGCTCTTGACGTTCGCGCTGCCGGTCGTGTTGGCGATGATCTTCGGCGCGGCGCTGGGTTCGATGGGGGGCGCCGAGGGCATGGGCCGCGTCGTCGTGCTCGTCGAAGACCTCGACGGAAGCACGCAATCGCGAGCGCTCGTCGCCGAGATCGCAAAGTCCTCCGGCATCGAAGTGAAGGCGACGACGGGAGCGCGCGCCCGCGTCGCCGACGGCAAGGCGGTCGCGGCTCTGTTGATTCCGAATGGCTACGAGACCGACTTGAATTCGGGCAGAGAAGCGCGACTGGTCCTGTACCGCGACGCTGCGCGCACAGTCGAACAACAAGTCGTCGCCGGAAGTCTGGCGCCGATCTTGATGAAGCTCGCCGGCAAGCAGATCGGGCGCTCGATGATGCGGAAGAGCCTCGCCGCGATCGGGATGGACGAGAAGGTCGGTGTCGAGCTCGAGAAGACGATGGGGGATTCGTTCGCCGACGGCGGCGATCTCATGAGCTCCATGCCGAAAGCGCTGGGCCTCGAGATCGAGGACGTGACCGGCACGGACGACCCCGCGCAGAAGAACGCAGGCAAAGCGCATGCAGTCGCGGGCATTGCCGTGATGATGCTGCTGTTCAGCTTGACGGCAGCAGGCAGCACGATCCTCGACGAAGAGCAGCAGGGGACGTTGCAGCGGTTGCGGCTGACGCCGACTGCGAGTCGAGCGCTGTTGCTCGGCAAGGCCATCTTCACGATCTGCGTCGGACTGTTGCAGCTGGTCGTGCTGTTCGCATTCGGCGCGATCGTGTTCGGATTGCCCGTGCACAAGACGCTGCTCGCGCTGCTCGTGCTGTCGTTCGCCGTCGCTTCGGCCGCGACCGGACTCGGACTGTGGCTCGCCGTGACGTGCCGATCGCGCAAGCAACTCGAGGGTCTGTCGACGCTCATCATCCTCGCGATGAGCGCGCTCGGCGGCAGTTGGTTTCCGCTCATGATCACGCCCGCCTGGTACCAGAAACTCGGCCATTTCACGCTGAATGCGTGGGCGATGGACGGTTATCACGCGATCCTGTGGTACGGCAAAGGCCTCGACGGCATCGTCGTCGAGATCGGAGTCTTGCTCGCGATCGCTCTCATGCTCACACTCTTCGCGTTGCGCGGATGGAACAGGCGATTCGAGGTGACGACATGACGGAAAAAAGCGATTTGAAGTGGCGTGTGATGGTCGCGATCGCCGTGCTCGGCACGCTGGCGGCGTTGGTCATCAAGCAGTCGTATTAGTTGAGGGTCGTCGCGGCCCGTCGCGGCCCGTCGCGGCGAATTCGCCGCGACCAGCCAGCAGAGGATTCCGTGCCGGTC
>JAWXBU010000261.1:0-4762 GCA_034440255.1 Planctomycetota bacterium
ACGACCGGCTGATAATCCGCCGCACCCGGCTGCGTCTGTCCCGTCGCGCGCACGTACAAGTCGAACGCCTTCTGCTCGATCGGGAACTTGTAGCGACCGATCCGCGCCGCCGTCAAGAGCTGCTTGCGCGGCGTCTTGGCCGCGCGCTCCGTACACAGCATCTCGCGCACGCGCATCTCCACCGCTGTGCTTACCGGTCGCGCACGACCTTCGCCGATCCGGTACTCGCCCGGAAGTCGATCGCCGCACAGGTAACCGCGCACCGTGCCGCCCGCCACCCCCAGGGACTTCGAGATCGCGCGGACCGACTGGCCTCGCGCATGCAACTGCTTACACTCCAAAACCTGACTCACTTCTAGTATCCTTCCTCCCGGTAGCGTGCGGCGTAGAACACCTACAGCTTCCGGAACAGTGCCCGGGTGGGTCAGCTTTCGCTCGTCGGGTGGGTCAGGTTTGGTTTACCGCTTCCAGGCCGTATGGAAGCATGCGGATTCCTACTCTTGTAACTCGCAGCAGGCGGGTAATACGACCGCGGGCCCGCAACTAGGGCTCGCTGCTGACACGCAAGCCGGAACGGCCCGAAGGGGCCTGTACAGGGAGATCAGGATGAAGTTCGCGTTCAAAAGTTGCGGTGCCCTAATACTCTCAGCCCTGTTCGCAGCGAGTGGTGTGACGCAGGTGGGGATGAGTGTGGAGACCTACGATGACCTCAACAACCCGGTGCCAGGGACTCGCGTGATCATCGAGGGAGCCATCAGCGGAACGGCCCAGGTGCGCTCGGAAAGAAGCGCAGCAACTCCCCGCGTGGCAGTGCCACCCGCGACGGCGGTCGTAGTATCGCTCGCCGAGACGTCAACTCCGAACGGTACGACCCTGGGCCAGAAGCTAGTTGCAACCACTCCGGTTCAAGCCCCCGGAGGAGTAACTCACTTCTTCGATCGCCTGTTCCATCAGCCCATGATCGTCTCGAAGTACATCACGACCGAGGTCGCCGGTCCCATACACGCAGATCAGCACGACAGGTGGCGACTTCAGAAGGCGAGAAATGCCTCCCGCATCGGATTCCAGGCCGAGTTCGGCATGTTGCTGCGGACCGAAGAGCTTGAAGCATTTGCATACTACAACGCAGTGAATCTGCGTGCACCGAGTAGCCAGTACAAGCTGGGATTCGTAGTGCGGTCGCGAGGGACTGGCGACCTTGGACTGCACAATCTGGTCTTGATCCTCGACTGCAAGGGCCACAACTTCGGCTCTATGCCGGTCGTGGATTGTTACATCCTTCGTAGGGACATCTCTACACCAACGACTCCACCGACACTTGAAGCCAAGGTGATCTGGTGGGAGGGCGAACGCGCGTTCATCAGTCTCGGGGGGGTCGTCGAGCCGGGAGACAATCTGATCCTGGTCAAGGCGAGCGGTCAGGCACAGGGTACGCTGCGCCTTGCAACTCAGCCTCCAGCGTTCGTTGCGGGCCCAAACTCAAGCGAACCACTTAGGACAGCTGCGATCGTTCATTCAAACCCGGAAGCGACCGCGGCGTTTCAACTAGCTTGCGCAAACCCCACTCCTTGCACTCCCGAATGTCCATCGAGCGTTACGGGGGAATGCACTCCTAGCACTCCGTCATCGGACCAAGGATGTCCAGATCCAGTCCTGCTGAGCACTGGATCCGGCGTTGCCGCTACGCCAGTTGTTGGCTCACTGGCTTGTGGTGGCGCTGGCGACTCAACGAGCTTCTCTGTTTCCTCAACGAAGAGCGGTTCCGTGAACATCCACATCAAGTGGATCGACAGTGTGGAAACGGATCTCCGCGGGGAGTACTCAAGAACCTCGGAGACGACACAGCACTACACGTACACATCTGGCGAATCCGGCTGCGGACAGTGCAAGCAAATCTGCAAGTTCACGAAGGCGTTCGTATCCAGGACGCAGGTCAAACGAGATGGTCATGACATAGTGCATCACTCGGCCGATCCCGTTGAGGAGCCAGGAGAAGGTTCGTGGACCGTGCAGAGATTGCCGTGTGCTGAAACGCTGACGATCGATACGCAGTGCAGCATCTCGGGGACGACCATCGTGACGTGCTCGCAGACCGACGGCCCCCCCTGACGCAGACACTAGCGCCGTCTGTGCCGAGACTCCGCGACAACTCTCGATCGAGTGCTTCATAGAGGTCGCCGATCAGTTGAATTTCACAAAGTCCACCCGTTTCGGCGCTCGACCTGGGTCGCGGTCTCTTTCACGATGAGCCAGAGCATGTACCGCGCGCGTGGGCCGAGGTTGTCCTCGGGGGATGGTACACGCGCCTACGCGTCGACGACCGGCTGATAGTCCGCCGCGCCCGGCTGCGTCTGTCCCGTCGCTCGCACGTACAAGTCGAACGCCTTCTGCTCGATCGGGAACTTGTAGCGACCGGTCTTCAACCGCCAACCCGCCGCTTTGGCTCGCTGAGTGGCGCTCGGAGTATCCGACTCGGTACAGCGAATCGGCGGCCATGCGTTCCAATGTCGCGGAGACGGACTGAGCACGGGAACGGCGTTCGCAACGAGGCGGTGATGTTGGGGCCTGACGAAGAGGCACCACGAGTCGTGTCCCCACAGCGAAACTCGACAGCGACGCCTCGCACTGGCACGCTGCTTCCCGTGCGCAGCCATCGGTCCTTGCCAGTGAGCGGTCTATTGTGGATCGCGCTCTGCCTGCCGGTCTCGGCTCTGCAGACCGCAAATCCGTCGCAGGACGTGATCGAAGCGATCAAGGCCATCGAGATTGCTCGTGCGCGCTGCGACTGGCGCGAGATGGGCAAGCGTGCGAAGTCCGTGCGCAGCCTCGTGTCCCCGAGGAGCGACGACTGGTTTACAGCCGCGCTTTGGGAAGCTCAGGCGTGCAACGAGCTGTGGTTGCCTGAGGAACTCGAACGGAGTTCGCGCGAGGCGCTCGCAGCGGTCGCCGAATTGCGAATCGCCGAGCCGAACGCGAAGCGGAGCGCGATCGGCCCGCTGTCGCCTGGCGCAGCCGGGTCCGTCGCCGGTCTCGAGATCCTGCTTGCGCACGTGCTGCAGAGCCGCCGTCAGCACGTCGAAGCCCTGGGGCACCTGCGGTTCGTGTTAGACGATCTCTCCAGCGGACCGTGCGAGGGCGCGGAGGGTTTGATGGCCTTGGCAGGCCTCGACGCCGCGAAGAGCCTGTTCGCTTTAGGTCGCTACAGCGAGGCCCGCAGCACGCTGAATTCGTTGCGCGAAAGGTTGCCCGGGTCTCGCGAAGCAGCGCATGCATCGGTCCTGCTCCAATGGACGACGTCCGGGATCGGCGCCTACCGCGGAAAATTCGCCGGCGACAAGGAACAGGAGCGCCGCATGCGCGCCGTGCTCGCGATGCTGCCGCGTGCAAGTGCCCGATGCGCCGCAGGACTGGGCCTGAAATCGAGCGACTTTCCCGCGTTTCCGGTGGGTTTTGTCGATCTGCCTCCCGAAATGCCCGCGTTCGGCGCGCTGACCGACGGCGATCCGCGCCGGCCCTCGACGCCGGCCGCGATCATGATTTTCAGCGAGCCCATCGCTTTGGACATGCTCGACTGGGAAACGATCCTGGTGCACGAGCTGACGCACGCTGCGCTCATGGCGACGTGCGGGCCCGCGTACCATCGTTTGCCCTACTGGTTGGTGGAGGGTCTGTCCGAAGCGATCGCCGCACAGACCGAGGCGAGCATGGACTTCTGGATCGCGAACCTGCTGGCCATGGACGCGGAGGCTTTCTTCAGTCCGCACTTCTGGAAGCTGCACCCGCTCGTGTTCGAGGACGAGCCGTGCGCGCCGAGCGCCGCACCGGGCGCTTCGTTCGCCATTCTGCCGCTCGTGGAGAGCAAGGGTCTCGATGGCGTGCGAGGTTTGATCGCGCGCATCGGCACAGGGCGTTCGCTGGACGAGGCGTTTCGCGGCGTGATGGGGATCGACGTCGCGGAGTACTTGAAGCTGGCGCGCGCGCGAGTGCAGGCCGTGCTCGACGCGCGTCGCGAGTCCAGCGTGATCGCGGCTCAGCGCCTCACGAGCACCGCGAAGCAAGGACCAGCGTCCGTCCTGCGCTGTGCGGACGAGGTGTTGCAGGAACTCGCGAGTCTCCCCACCGAGAGCGCTTACGGATTCGCTTCATGGAAGCGAGCCGAGGCGCTGGCCCGACTCGGGCTGCACGAGGAGGCGCTGGCTGCCTTTCGAGGTTTGCACGCAATGCGTCATGCGCACCCGAGCTACGTCGAGATCGCCCGCATCGGTGAAGCGTCCGCGCTGATCTCCCTAGGTCGGCGCGAGGAAGCCGTGTCCCGCCTGGAGAGCCTGAAGCGCGACGCGATGACACCGGATGCCGTGCGGCTGGTGTCGGCAGAGGCGGCGAAGCTGAGGTGAACTCGCCTCTCTGCCGTTGGCGTCGACGTTTGGAGTCGCCGAATCCTGACGCACCCCTCGACGGCGGCGGCAACAGCCTTCTCGCAGTCGACGTGAGCGGCAGCGCGCGCCATGCAGGTTCTGCTGCTCGCTACGAGATCGAGTTCTCGAACGGCATCGTGTTGCGCTTCGGGCCTGACTTCGAGCCAACTCGTGTCGCAGATCTGCTCACCTTGGTGCGCGCATGCTGAGTGGCCTGGTCATCGGCCGGCCGCGTATTCCTTTCGGCAGGAGCGACAGACATGCGCAAGTCGTTCAACGGTCTAAGCGGTCTCGTGCGTGGGCAGCTCGGTTCGAATCCGCTGTCGGGCGATCTCTTCGTCTTGTGC
>JAWXBU010000262.1:0-3328 GCA_034440255.1 Planctomycetota bacterium
CCGTCCATGCAGAAGTCGATGTCGATGTCGGGCATCGAAACGCGCGAGCTGTTCAGGAAGCGCTCGAACAGTAGGTCGTAGCGCAGCGGGTCGACCCGCGTGATGCCGAGCAGGTACGCGACGATCGAACCGGCGGCCGAGCCTCTACCCGGACCGACGGGGATCTTCTGCTCGCGCGACCAACGGATCAGGTCCCACACGATCAAGAAATAGCTGACGAAGCCGAGCTCACGGATGACGCGCTTCTCGTACGTCAAGCGTTCGCGCGCGCCGTCGTGTGTCGGGCCGTAGATGCGTCCCAGTCCTTCTTCCAACAAGCGATCGAAGAGCGTGTCCGCAGTCTCCGGCGTGTCGGGCGTGAAGATCGGCAGGTGGTACTTGCCGAATTCGATCTCGACGTCGACTTGATCGGCGACGTCCATCGTCGCGCGCACGGATCCGTCGAGATCGCGGAACATGTGCGCCATCTCTTCACGCGTCTTGAAGAACAGCGTGTTCGTCTCGAAACGAAAGCGCTTCTCGTCCTTCCGCTTCGCACCCGTGTTGATGCACAAGAGCACGTCCTGCGCCTGACAATCTTCTTCGCGCAAGTAGTGGATGTCGTTCGTCGCGACGAGCGGGATCCCGGTCTGCTGGTGGATGCGCACCATCGACTCGTTCACGCGCGCCTGCATGTCGAGCCCGTTGCGCTGCAATTCGAGCCAAAAGTGTTCCGGTCCGAAGATGTCGCGCCACGTCGTCGCGAGATCGAGCGCGTCCTTCTCGTTACCCGCGAGGCACAACTGCGATAGCTCGCTCGCGAGACATCCCGACAGACACGAGATTCCGCGCGCGTACTGCTTCAACACTTCACGATCGATGCGCGGGCGGAAGTGATAGCCCTCGAGGTACGCGATCGACGCGAGCTTGATGAGGTTCTTGTAGCCTTCCGCGTTGCGCGCGATCAGCGTGAGATGGTTGTAGCCGTTGCCCTTGCCCTTGTTGTGCGGCTCGAACCTCGACCGCCGCGCGATGTACACTTCGCAACCGATGAGCGGTTTGATCCCGCCCTTTTTCGCCGACTGGTACAGCTCGATCGCGCCGAACATATTGCCGTGATCGGTGAGTGCGAGCGCGCGCTGCTCGTCCTTCTGGCACGCTTCGACGAGATCGCCGATGCGATTCGCGCCGTCGAGCAGGCTGTACTCCGAATGGACGTGGAGGTGGACGAAATCGGGCGCGGACACGGGATCACACTGGCTCTCTCAAGAACGGTTGAGCTTGACCAACACGGCTTTCTGCGTGTGCAGACGATTCTCGGCTTGGTCGTACACGAGGCTGCGCGGACCGTCGAGCACTTCGTCGGTCACTTCCAAATTGCGGCGCACCGGCATCGCGTGCATCAAGCGTGCGTCTGCCCCCAACTTCATCAGCGCCTCGTCGATCATCCAACCTCCGGCGCGCGCGCGGCGACTCGCCGACAACGTCGGATTGCCGTAGTCCTCGATCGATTGCCAGGAGCGCGCGTACACGACGTGCGCACCTTCGACGGCGTTGCGCGCAGCGAGTCCGCTCTCGAATTTGGTTCCCGCGGTTTCAGCCGTGCGCGCGGCTTCGAACAAAACGGCGTCGTCGAGTTCGTACCCCGCCGGATGCGCGACGCGCACGTCCATGCCCGATCGCAACGCTGCGAGCAGCAGTGAATTCGTGACAGCCGAACTCGCCGGAACGGGGGAGTGCGTCCACACGATCGCGAGCTTCTTCGACTTCACGTTGCCGAGCGTTTCGCGCAGCGTGAGCAAGTCGGCGAGCGCCTGCAGCGGATGCCAGAGCGCGCTCTCCATGTTGATGACGGGCACCTTCGCGTGACGCGCCCACGATTGGATGCCTTCGTCGCGCCGATCGTTCGCCCACGATTGCCCGACGAGCGCGGGGCGGATGGCGAGCACGTTGACATAGCGCGACAACACCGCGGCCGCATCCTTCACGTGCTCCGGCGCCTTGCCGTCCATCTTCGCGCCGAGCGTCGTTTCGAGGTCCCAGAAATCCGAGCTCGCCGTGAGATTGATCGAGTGTCCGCCGAGCTGGTGCATCGCCGCCTCGAAACTCGTGCGGGTGCGCAAACTGCCGCGGAAAAAGAGCAGGCCGACGCTCTTCCCGGTGAGCTGGAACCCGCCCGTGCGGCGCTTGATGCGGCCCGAGAGGTCGAGCAGGTCGTCGACTTCTTGCTCGGCCAGGTCTTGGAGGCGGATCAAGTGCGGAATCGACGGCTTCTCGGACATGCGGCACAGACTACTCGGAAAGGCCGAGATTCCAAGCTCGCGGAGCACCGTGCGACGCTCGCCTTGACACCTCTTCGGGTCGCCGATACAACCTTCGCCCCGCGCACCCTTAGCTCAATTGGATAGAGCATCTGACTACGGATCAGAAGGTTAGTGGTTCGAGTCCACTAGGGTGTACCAGTTCACGCTCGAGGGTCCGCGCTCACCGCGCGAGTCGCGAGCCGTTCACAGACCGAAATCCGGGCCCGCCAGTGGGTCGCCCGACACGCACGCCAGCGCCTCGCCCGGGCCCCATGCTCATGATGGATTCTCCCGGATCAGACGACGGAGTGCGCGCCGAGGACGAGCGCTGGATGAGCCTGGCGCTCGCGGCCGCCCGCGACGCCGAAGCGCTCGACGAAGTCCCCATCGGGGCCGTCGTCGTGCTCGACGGCGTCCTCGTCGGTCGCGGTCACAATTTGACGCGCACGCGCCTCGACCCGACGGCCCACGCCGAGATGATCGCCATCTCGGAAGCGGCGCGGTCGGTCGGAGCCATGCGCCTACCTTCGGCCGTCTGTTACACGACGGTCGAGCCCTGCTTCATGTGCGCCGGCGCCCTCAGCCACGCCCGGGTTGCCAGGGTCGTGTGGGCGGTGCGTGACCCGAAGTTCGGAGGGTGTGTTTCGTTGGGCCGCGTGCTCGACGATCCGCGCTTGAACCATCGGGCGAAGTTCACGGAGGGGGTTTGTGCCGACGAGGCGCGGACGCTCCTCCAACAGTTCTTTCGAAAGAAGCGCGAGTGATTCGCCGTGTGCGCCCGACAAGGGTGTGCGCGGTGATTCGAACTAGGGAGAGGTGGCTGAGCGGCTGAAGGCACCGGTTTCGAAAACCGGCATGTGCGCAAGTGCATCGAGGGTTCAAATCCCTCCCTCTCCGCCAGCTCGCTGCGCTCGCTGCGGAGATTTTTTCCGCTGCGCTCGGCTGCAGAGGCCAGCTCGCTGCCCTCGCGGTGGGGATCATTCCCGCTGCGCTCGGCGGCAGAGGCCAGCTTGCTGCCTGCGCGGGGGGGATCATTCCCGCTGCGC
>JAWXBU010000263.1:0-6424 GCA_034440255.1 Planctomycetota bacterium
CAGGTCTGCACGGATGAATCCGAGCCTGGCGGCCAAGTGCGCTGAGCGGTTGCTCGGAAGGGGCGTATCTGCACGGATGAATCTGGGTGTGGCGGCGGAGTGTGCTGAGTTGCTCGGAACGGAGACGTTCGCTTCGGCAAGAGTGGGCGAGGCGCCGAAGTGCACTCTGCCCGAGCACGGGGCACGCGTCTTCCACACGCGACAAATATCTGCCGAATCAAGCGCATCATTCGGCGGGCGTACGCTGGCGGTTGCGAGTCGCTTGGAGGATGCTTGAGACGACCGAACGCAATTCGATACTGCGCCTCGAGCGCGCGCCCGTCTCGTTCCATTGTGCGGCAGCGAACAGGCAACGCACCGACGGTCGCACTCTGCGCTCGAGTTCTTTGGTGTCGGATCGCGAGTCGTGAGTCGCACGTCGCTCTCCGCTCGTCTGATCCACAGACACGCTCGCTCGATATCTGCCGAATCAAGTTCGATCGAAAAATCCAACGAGAACTGCAACCGCTTCGCGCGCCACTCGTCTGTTGGGTAGAGGCATCGATGAAGCAGGCGAAACAAGCGAACTTCGTGTTCAGATCGTGGGGCGGAGTACGCAATGGCGCGGGCCGCAAGCCCAGTGGTGAGCGCAAGAAAGTGGCTCACGCCAAGCGACCCGCCGTCGCCGCACGACATCCCGTGCATGTGACGCTACGACTGGAACGTGGCCTCGAAAGTCTGCGCAAGCGCCGGACCTTCCATCTGGTTCGAACGGCGCTGTTCGAATGCGCGAACCGCTTCGAGATGTGCATCGTCGAGTTCTCCGTGATGACGAATCACCTGCATTTCGTGTGTGAAATCGCTGACGAGCAATCGCTCAGTCGCGGGATCCAAGGCCTCTGCATCCGCGTCGCTCGCGCGCTGAATGGCTTCTGGAATCGCTGTGGCAAAGTCTTCGCCGATCGCTACCACGCGCACGTCCTGAAGACACCGCTCGAGGTTCGCCGCGCACTCGCTTACGTGCTGCGCAATGCGGCTCATCACGGGATTCACTTCGCTGGGCCCGACCCGTGCTCGTCGGGAATCTGGTTCAGTGGTTGGGCTGATTTCACGACGCGAACGCGCGACACACTCGCGTCACCGTTGCCTGCTGCGCGGACCTGGTTGATGACGCTCGGCTGGCGACGACACGGCTCGATCGCGTTGCACGGATGACCTGATCGAATGCGGCATCTGGACCAATAGATCTGCGTATTACGCTAGAATTCCAGCCCTAAACCGCAATCGGCGCATTCTCCAGCTCGACCGAATCGAGGACGCACCTCGAAGACGGTGTGCATTCGCTTCTGGGCGGCCGTTTCACCCGTGCGTTCACCGCATGCTGCTCACTACTCTGTCGTGCATGCAACGCACTCTCGCCCCCCTCGCGTTTCTCCTTCTCTCAACACCGCTTTTCGCAGCCGACGACAAACCTGGCGATGCGAAAAAATGGGACGTGAACTCCGCGCCCGGCCCGACCAGCGACGTTCCGATCGACGTCACCGAAGGCACGTGGATGAACGTCGACCTCGCGCCGGACGGCAAGACGATCGCATTCGACTTGCTCGGGGACATCTACACGATTCCCGCGAGCGGCGGCGAAGCGACAGCGCTGACGCACGACGTCGCGTGGCAGATGCAACCGCGCTTCTCGCCTGACGGGAAACGCATCGCCTTCACGAGCGACGCTGGCGGCGGCGACAACGTGTGGGTGATGAACATCGATGGCAAGGCCGCGAGACAAGTCACGACCGAAGCGTTTCGCTTGCTCAACGATCCGTGTTGGTCGCCCGACGGCGAGTTCATCGCGGCACACAAGCACTTCAGCTCGCATCGCTCGCTCGGCGCCGGTGAAATCTGGATGTACCACGTCGCGACCGGCGGCGAAGGTCTGCAGCTGACGACGCGACGCAACGAGCAGAAAGATTTGGGCGAGCCCGCGTTTTCGCCTGACGGCCGCTACGTCTACTTCAGTCACGACGCCACGCCCGGCGACTCGTTCGAATACAACAAGGACTCGAACAAGCAGATCTACGCGATCGATCGCCTCGATCGCACTACGGGCGAGCGCATCTCGTTCGCCACCGGACCGGGCGGATCGTGTCGTCCCACGCCGAGCCACGACGGCACGAAGCTCGCGTTCGTGCGGCGCGTGCGTTTCGTCACCACGTTGTTCGTGATGGACGTTGCCAGCGGTCGCGCTGACGTCGTCTATCCCGAACTCGAACGCGATATGCAGGAGACGTGGGCGATCCACGGCGTCTATCCGCGCATGGCGTGGACACCGGACGACTCCGCGATCGTTTTCTACGCACGCGGCAAGATTCGACGGCTCGATTTGGCGACGAAGAAGGCGACCGAGATCCCGTTCCACGTCAAATCGACGCGAAAAATGCAGGACGCCGTGCGTTTTCCAGTCACGGTCGCACCGGACGCGTTCGACGTGAGAGCGTTGCGCGATGTGCGCGTTTCGCCGGACGGGAAGCACGCGGCGTACGTTGCGCTCGGTCACGTGTGGGTGCGGCCTCTGCCCGAAGGCAAACCGCGACGCTTGACGAACGATGCCGATCGTTTCGAGTTCATGCCGTCGTTCGCGCGCGACAACGCGTCGATCGTGTACATCGCATGGAGCGATGCAGAACTCGCGTCGGTGCGCATCACGTCGATCCAGGGCGGAGCGACTCGCACGCTGACGAAGGATCCGGGCCACTACTTCGAGCCTGTCGTGTCGCCCGACGGCAAGACGCTCGTCTATCGCAAGGGCAGCGGCGGCTATCTGGTTTCGCCACTGTGGTCACGCGAACCCGGCATCTATCGCGTGCCGATCGACGGTGGAGATCCGGTGCTCGTCACGAAGGACGGATCGAATCCTCAGTTCGGCGCCGAGAACGCGCGCGTGTTCCTCTACTCGGAGACAAGCGAGAAGGAAGTCGACAAACACATCCTGTCGTCGATCGGACTCGACGGTCGCGACCCGCGCACGCACTTGGCGAGCGAGAACGCGACGCAGTTCGCACTGTCGCCCGACGGCAAGTGGGTCGCGTTCCAGGAGCGCTTCAACGCGTATATCGCGCCATTCACGGCGACAGGGCGCGAGCTCGCGATCGGTCCGAAGTCGAAGGCGATCCCGGTCGCGCGCGCGAGCCGCGATGCGGGCGAAAACCTGCAATTCTCTGGTGATTCAATCACTTTGCATTGGTCGCTCGGGCCGGAACTGTTCGAGCGCAAGCTCAGCGACGCCTTCTCGTTCCTGAGCGGCGCGCCCGAGAAATTGCCCGACGCGCCGAGCGTCGGCCGCAACATTTCGTTCCAAGCCGAGCAATCGAAGCCCAGCGGATCGCTAGCGCTCGTCGGCGCGCGCCTAGTCACGATGAAGGGCGACGAAGTGATCGAGGACGGCGTCATCGTCGTCGTGAAGAATCGCATCACCGCCGTCGGCTCGCGCGCGAGCGTTGCGATTCCGGCCGACGCTCGCGTCATCGACGTCACCGGTACGACGATCATGCCCGGCATCGTCGACGTGCACGCACACGGCGCTCAGTCCGCCGACGGAATCACGCCGCAGACGAATTGGGTGCACTGCGCGAATCTTGCGTACGGCGTGACGACGATTCACGACCCATCGCACGACACGAACGCGATCTTCTCCGTGTCGGAACTGGCGAAAACAGGCGCCATCCTGTCGCCGCGTACCTATTCGACCGGAACGATCCTCTACGGCGCTGCCGGCTCGTTCAAAGCCGAGATCGATTCACTGGACGACGCGCTCTCACACTTGCGTCGCTTGAAAGCGATCGGTGCTTTCAGCGTGAAGAGCTACAACCAGCCACGTCGCGAACAGCGTCAGATGGTGATCGAAGCCGCGCGACAACTCGAGATGATGGTCGTGCCCGAAGGCGGATCGTTGCTCGAACACAACTTGACGATGGTGATCGACGGTCACACCGGCGTCGAGCACTCGCTGCCGGTCGAACGCGTCTATGCCGACGTCACGCAACTGTGGGGCGCGTCGAAAACCGGTTACACGCCCACGCTCGTCGTCGGCTACGGCGGCCTCGACGGAGAGCACTACTGGTACCAGCACATGGACGCGTGGCGCGAAGACCGTTTGACGCGTTTTGTGCCACGTTTCGTGCTCGATCCGCGCTCACGTCGACGCGAGATGGCTTCCGACGACGACTACAACATCCTGCGCAGCGCCGGCATCGTGAAGTCGCTCGTCGATGCTGGCGCACGTGCGCAACTCGGTGCGCACGGACAACTCGCGGGGCTCGGCGCGCACTGGGAACTGTGGCTCTTGAAGCAAAGCGGCATCACGAATCTGCAGGCACTGCGCTGTGCGACGATCGACGGAGCGCGCTACGTCGGACTCGATCGCGACATCGGCTCGCTCGAAGTCGGCAAGCTGGCCGACATGATCGTGATGGACAAGAATCCGCTCGACGACATCAGGAACTCGGATGACATTCGCTACACGGTGTTGAACGGTCGCGTGTACGACGCGCTCACGCTCGCCGCTGCCGACGGCGGTGGCGAAAAGCGCCCGCAGATGTTCTTCGAAGCGATGCAAGAGGGGATGCCCCTGCAGACGAGCGAAGCAAGCTGCGCGGGGTGCGGGCGCTGAGTTCGCTGGCTACCGTAACGACAACGGTCGAGAACTCTTCGTCCGCAAAGGCCCAGATCAAGCCATCAAGCTGGTTGGTTCATTGGATGAGGCTAATTCTGCGGTCGAAACCGGGTCTTGCTCTGAGCCCACTCGCGCCAAGCGGGGCCTTCACCACGCAGACTGATGCTTTCGAGCCATGAAGTCAGTCTCGGCTCTTCGCGCGAGTCACGAACGACGATTGCTGCGGCGCCTTGCTTCGCCGAGATCGACTGGGGGGCGACTTCCAGAGCGGCGAGGTAGGAGCGAAACGCGTCGTCTGTACGCCCTGCCCGCTCCATAGTGATCGCGAGGTTCACACGCGGATCGGCGCTGTCGGGCAAGAGCTTGCGTGCCCATTCGAATTCGTTGGCTGCCTCATAGAGCTTGCCCTGGCTCATGAAAACAACGCCGAGGTTGTTGTGCGCTGGGCCGTAGAAGACGTCCTTCGTGAGCGCTTCGCGCAGGAGTGACTCGGCGTTCGACGGATCCGTGTCGATGAATTCGGCAGCCTTGCGATTCAACTTCTCGGCTGCGCTCGTATCGCGTGCACTCTCGGCCGACGGCGAGTACGGACCTGTCGCGCTCGTTCGGCACGATGCGAACGACAGAGCTGCGAGACACACGGCCAGGAGATGAAACCACTTCATCGCATGATCCTCGGCTTCAGTTTCGGCAGGCCGTCATCGACTCTCGCGTCGGCGGCGTCGCGCTGACTCGCATACTTCAGGTCTTCGAATCCGCTCGCGCGCATGACGTTGCAGCGTAGGAACACGAAAAAGCGGGTCTTCGTCTCCGACTTCGTCTGACTGCCGAACAGCGCGCCCAAGAGAGGGATCTCGCCAAGGATCGGCACCGACGAGCGTCCCTTCGAGTCCGTCGCGACCTCGAGCCCGCCGACGACCACGGTGAATCCATCGGGCACGGTCGCGACGCTCTTCAGCTTGTTTTGCTGGCGCGGAGGAGGCAGCGCGGGATCGCTCGGAACTCCCGTGAACGAACTCAAGCTGATGGAGTAATCGAGGACGAGCTGTCCACCAGAAGCGATCTGTGGTGTGACCTGAATCTGCGTGCCCGCGTCGAGCGTGCCGCCGAAGCTCGTCGTCGCGACCGTGTTCGACGCGTTCGTGCTTGCGTACGGCGTCTGCAGCACGCTGTCGAGACTCGCCACTTGGTTGTTGTCGACGAGAACCTTCGGCATCGCGAAAGAGCGCCCATCGTTGACCGTAGTCAACGCGCGCACCACGGCCGAGAAGTTCCCTGGATCGAGCACGACTCCGCCGAATCCACTGCCACTCGATTCGGGCGGCAGGCCGAGGGATGGATTGGGCGACCCGAGTCCGAACAGACTCGACAGTTGGTATTGCACGTCACCCTGTACGCCCAGCTTCTGCAATTCGACGCCCAGCGTGTTCGTCTGCGACTCGGTCAACGTCACGACCATCGCTTCGACGAGCACCTGCGGTTGCCGCACATCGAGTTCCGCGATCAACGCTTCGAGTTGCTCGAGGACGCGTGATTCGGCCATGGCGATCAAGCGATTCGTTGGACGGTCGACGGTAAGTATCACCTTCTCCCCAAGCTCGTCAGATTTCAGCGTCGACGGAGGATTGTTCGTAAGCGTCCGCCGGTCCCTCAGCTTTTGGCCTGGACACCGAAGAGCGTCTTCCAGCCATCGGGCGTGAGTTCGTCGACGCGAGCGGCCGGGTGCGTGGCGACACGCACGAGCACGTCCTTCAAGTACTCATACGGATCGACATGGGC
>JAWXBU010000264.1:0-30632 GCA_034440255.1 Planctomycetota bacterium
TCCGTGCCGATTTCGCCCTCGACGTCCCGCTCGCGCGCCGCCTCGCGTGAGCGGAGATCCGTGCGTCGAGGACGCTTGATTCGGCGGACATTGGTGAGTGAACGGGCCCTGTGCCTGAGGCTTGAATCGACGAACGGCGTGCGTCGCGCGAGAGTGGACGCGACTTGAATCCGCGGTCAATCGCAGGTCGCTCGGATTCCAGCCCTTCGAGATGTCAGGCCCGCAGATCGATCGGCCCGTGTCGTCTCCAGCCGTGCGCGAGCAGCCACGTCTGCGCCGTCGGCAGCGGCGCAGCGGCGAACTCGAGGGTGCGAGCCACGCACTCGCGCCAACCATCGAACCACTTGCCGGAGGAGCACGGATCCGGCCCCGCGAAGTGATGGCCGTGGTGTGCGGCATTGCGCAGCACGTACTCCAGTGCATTGCGCACTTCGCTCGGGGTTTTCAGCACGTGCACGTGGTAGCGATCCGCAAAGACGCGTCCCATCCGATCCCAGAGCCGATTCAAGGCACGCGCGATGCGCACGCTGAGGCCTTTGATCGCGCGGCCGAGCGCGCGCTCGTCCACGGCTTCGCAGACGAGATGGAGGTGATTGGTCATCACCGAGAATTCGATGAGCCTGAGCCCGAGTCGGTTCGCTCCCTCGAAGAGTGCCGTGCGAACAGTGCGAAAGTTCGGTCGCTTGCGCAGGCTCTCGAAGCCGCCTTCGAGTCGCAGCGTGACGTGTACTGGATGGCGCGAAGCCAGGCAGGGTCGCTTCTCGTGCGAGGCTCGCGCGCGCTCACCCTTCGGTTTGCATCCCGCGCCTGCACGCGCTCCGCCCCACCTCCTGAACTCGAATTCCGATTGTCTCGCACGCTTCATTCGGCCCTCCCTTGAACAGACGATCGGCGCGCGAAACGGTTGCGGTTGGCGTTGGAATTTTTTGAACGAGTTCAACGGGGGGTGAGAGGGTTTGATTCGGCGGACATTCGGGACGCAATCCTCGCCAGCTTGGCCCGGATCTCGTTCACCTACCGTGCGCCCGAATTCGAGTCCGGTTGCCATCTCGAACGAGGTGTGGACGGGTTCGGGGGTGATCTTGAATCGGCGGACATGTTCGACATCCAGCCCAGCTCTTCACGCACGGATTGCCACTCGGGGCTGTTCGAGCGCGGGCGCACATGTGGGTTCGGATCCACTTGGCGGGGCGAACCGATCGTGGGCGAGCGTGGGACGGACGCGCAGAAACGCGTTCTCGTCTCGAGCCGCGTCGACACGACGCGCGACATGGTCGAGCGCGTCGCGAAGAGCGCCCAGCTCGATCAAAGGAACCCATGCCTGCGACCTGTGTTGATGCCGTGGAGGATCGACACGGTCGGGTGGCGCGCGCGTGCCGCCCACCGCCACGAAACCAATGCGAACATCGATTCTCTCGGCGCTCGTCTCCATCTGTTGGCTCGCGGCAGGGTGTGCTTATCCTGCGCGGCTTGGATCCACTCCGCCGTCGATCCCGAACATCTGGATCGAACGCACAGTCGAGAATCTCCTGGCCGCGCGGTTGCGCGCCGCTCTCGAGGGCAAGTTCGTTCTCGTCGACATCGTGTCCGATTGCAATCACTGCCGAGCGTCGGACGTCGTGATGTGGGACGACGAGAGCGTGCGGAAGTGGACCTCGACTCAATGCATCGTCCTGCACGTCGACATGTTGCGATCCGAAGGCCTCGTCGAAGCGCTACGCGTGACGGAATCTCCGACGAACGTCCTCTTGCGTTCAGACGGCACGGAACTCGTGCGCATCGCCGGCACGAGAGCGCCTCGAGACTTTCACGCCGTCCTGCGAGCACACGCAGACTTGGGGCAGACACGCAGTCCCTGTGCGCGAGCACTCAACTCGTTTCTCGAACGGACCGACGTCGGCGAGGTCCGGGTTCGCGTCACGGCGGCCGACACCGGCACTGCGCTCGAATCAAACCGACTGTGGTGGAGCGAATCGACGCGGATCCATTCGGATCGGCCCGCGCAGAACGGGTTCGCGAGCTTCGACCAGTGGTCGGGGACGCACATTTTCACGCCGGCCACGAAGGCGATCGAGCTGACCGTCGAGCCCAGGGACTGTCGCTACGAGATCGTGCGCAAGCACGTCGATCTGAACGCTGGGCCCAATGCGCTCGAGATCCAGCTGCCGCGCGCGACGGGCATCCAGCTCGACCTGCGTGACTCGGACGCCTCCCTGCCGATCATGCACGCCTACTACAGGCCACAGTGGTCCTTCGTCGCGATCGACGCGCTCGGCGTGGAGCTTGGGCCTCGATGGAACGAGGAATTCCCCTACATCCACGCCTCCCGACCAGGCACGTTGCGACTGCGGTTCGATCGAGTGCCGAGCGGGTATTCGAAGCCCAGCGAGCGAATCGTGCACGTCACACGATCCGAGCTGACTCAGCTACGGATCGAGTTCCAACGCCGACCCTGACACGATCCTGACTCAGGAGTCGCGCGACATTTGGCAGGATGAGTGGGACCCGTTCGCGTCAATCGCCCCCGCAGTGAACCGTCGCGCCACCATTCTCCTCACCGCACTCGTCGTCGTTTTCGGCGGCGTCGCTTGGCTCGTCTTCGGATTGAGCAGCGGTGCGGGAGCGCGTTCTGAGCGCATCACGCACTCGACTCAGACGAACGCGAGCTCGGCGGACGAAGCAGCGCACGAACTCGGCGAAGACACCTCACGCGCGCTCGAACCCGGCGCGACGAAACCCGCCGAGCGCGCGCGCGCCGAACCGCGGCCCGACATCACCGACGATCCCCGCGCCGATCCTGAATTGCGCGCGGCTCAGTGGGTCGAAGGCCGCGTCGAGTATGCGCCCAACACGCCGGCCGACGAGGACGCGTACGTCGTCGCGAAAGGGCGCAACTTCGAAAACCGGCCGCTTTTCCGCGGCAAAGTAGCTCCTGACGGCACCTTTCGCGTCGCATTCGCGCGCGACACACAGGTCGGTTGGTTGCAAATCTCGGCGCGCTACAACTTCCTCGTCGACGATCTGGCCGTGCGTCCGGCGAAGCCGCCGAAGGACATCGTGTTGCACGGCAAGCTCGGCGGATGTGTGCGCGGACGCATCACGTTGGCGGCGAACGCGCTCGACTTCCTCAGCGACGTCAAGAAGGGCGAGGTCTCCGTCGGCGAGCACGAATTCGATTTCTTCACCATCGGGCGCACACTCGGTCGCATCGAGGACGACCTCACGTACGAAGTCGGCGGCCTCGAGCCGGCTGCAGGTCTGAACCTGTTGCTCAAGGCGCGCGGGATCGTGCCGTACAAGAAGTCCGATGTTGCGATTCAAGTCGGGCGAGCGACGATCGTCGACCTCGCGCCCGAAATGGGTATCAGGCTCTCGGGTCGTGTCGTCGATGCGAAGGGCGACGGAATCTTCGAAGCACGCGTCTCGGCCAAACAGAAGGGCGAGCGCGAGCGGACGTTCTTCAGCCTGCCCGAGTATGCGGTCACGAAAGAGGACGGCGCCTTCGAACTCGTCGGCGTCGAAGAGGGCGATGTCGACATTCTCGCTCAAAAACAGGGGTTCGAGCCGCGTATCGAGATCCTGGGGCCGATGGCGCGCGGAGCGGAGAGGCGCGATCTGCGCCTCGTACTCGGCGAGGGCTTGGCGATCTCGGGACGCGTCGAGTTCCCCGCTGGAAAGCCGGCGTGGCGAGCGCGCGTCAGTGCGCTCGACGAGAACGCCGATGACGACAAGATGAAGTTTCTGCGTGCCTTGGACTCTGGCGCGATCATCGAGCGCGAGCCCGTCGAAACGGCTGCCGACGGTTCGTTCAAGATCACCGGACTGACTCCGGGTGCTTTCACGATCACCGCCGAAGCGTGGGTGAACGAAGGCGCGGACAACGTCGCAGACGAGACCGATCGCGCGCGCAAAGTGCGACGTAAAGGCATCCCCTGGTCCGGTCGCGTCGATCGCGTCACGAGCGGCACCAGCGACGTCGTCGTCGCGCTCTTGAACGGTGAAACGATCCGCGGCCGCGTCGTCGACTCTGACGGCAAGCCGATCGAGCGCTTCGTCGTGACTGCCGCGCCGGAGTCAGATTCAGCCGGATATTCGAGCGAAATCAAGCAGATCGAGCGCGCCTTCCGCGACAAGGACGGACGCTTCGCGCTCGAGGGTTTGCGCACCTGCGGCTGGTCGATCGGCGCACGCGCGAAGAATCACCTCGATGCTGATCCGATCGTGATCACCGTGCCCGGCGCGAACCAAGCGCTGCACTTCACGCTGCTCCGGCAAGCACGCCTGTCCGGCGTCGTCTTCGATCCCGACAACAAGCCGATCGCGAAGGCGAAGGTCGTGTGCGCGCTCGATTCGGGACAATGGTGGATGGGCGGCACGAGCGCGAAGACCAACGACAAAGGGGAATTCACTCTCTCGCAGGTGCCGCTCGGCGCAATCCGTTTGCACGCCGAAGCGAACGGTTTCGCGCGCGGCGAAGCGCTGCGGTTCGAACTCGGACACGGCGCGACGAAGGCTGATCTCGCGCTGTTCGTGGCCAAACCGGGCGCAATTCGCGGTGTGGTGAAGCGATCCGACGGCTCACCCGATGCTGCACGTTTCGTCGCAGCGAACGAGATCGACGGACGGTGGGACAAGCGCGTCCAGACCGATGCCGAGGGCAAGTTCGCGCTCGAGGGGCTCGGCCCGGGCCGCTACAAACTCGTCACCGCCGAGCACAAGAAACAAAAAATCGAACTGCCCGACGCGTCGTCGATCGAGGTGCCGATCGACGAGCCCGACGGCACGAGCACGATCGTCGCCGTGCGTGCAGGCGAAGTCGTGTCCGTCACGTTGGCCGCCAAGCGCGCGCTCTCGATTCGCATGCACGGCCGGATCACGGTGCCGAACGGTCGTGCGCAAAGTCTGACCGTCACGCACGTCGGCAACGACGAATGGTCGAAGGGCGTCACGGCCGTCGTGGGTGAAGACGGTGCGTACGAACTGCGTCTCGCGCAGGCCGGCTCACATCGCGTCGAGATCGAGCGCGAAAGCGGCGGTCGCAACGCGCGTTGGATCGTGCAGGTGCCGGAAGGGCCTGATTTCCAGCGCGATTTCGCGTTCCCGGCCGGATCGATCGCGGGTCGCGTCGTCGATTCGAAGGGCGAACCCGTCGCCAAGTACAACGTGCGCGCCGCGTTGCCCGGATCGCGCGACGCGCTCGGTGACGCGCATTCACTCGACGCCGTGACGGACGAGAACGGCGCGTTCACGATCGACGGATTGGCCGAGGGAACGTACACGGTCGAAGCCTTGGGCGCGGTCGAATGGTGGGAGGACTCGAAGAAGCGCGGTCGAGCACGCGTCGACGGCGTCAAGGTCGAAGGAGTCGAACCCGTGCGCGACCTCGTGCTCGCCTTGGCGAGTATGGATCGAGTCAGCGGCACGGTCCGCTCGACGTCCGGCGCCGCGCTGCCCTACGTCGAAGTGTTCGCGTTCGACGAACACGGTCACGTGCTTTCGAATGAGCGCGGAACCACCAGCAATTCCGCAGGAAAATTCACGTTGCGCGACGTGCTGCCCGGGCGCGTCTTCCTCTACGCGCGCACCGTTCACAGTGCCGGCAAAGCGAGCGTCGTCGCGACGCCTGAAAGTCCCACCGACATCGATATCGTGTTGCATCCGGCGAGCGATCTCACCGTTCTCGTGCAAGATGCGACCGGCGCTCCCACGTTCGCGCCGCTCGAGATCGTCGATGTCGATGGACGTCACTTCGAAGAGATCCAGCCGTTGACTCGTTTCCTCGAAGCACCGCTCGGTGCACGCGCGTTCCCGTCGTTGCCGGCCGGCAAGTACACCGTGCGCGCCGCTCTGGGCGGGACTGCGACTCCTGAGAAGACAGTGCTGATTTCCGAGGGTGGACGCGCCGACGTCGAGTTGCGCTGAAGCACACACGAGCGGTCGACTGGAGCCGCAACTGCATCCGGCGACCGAACACGGGGCTGTTTGAACCGGGATCGCGCGCCGCGTCGAGGCTCGCTCGTGAGGACGGGCCTGACGTAGACTGATCCCAGTGACTCCCGCACTCGAATCATCCATCGCGCGCGTCCGTGCCGCCGTCGTGCGCGCCGTGTTCGCATCGACGCTGTGCGCGTGGGCGGCTGGTCTCGCGTTCGGGCTCGGGTGTGTCGTCTTGATTGCGCGGACATCCATTCCCTTGGACGCGTCGCGCGCCGCATGGATTCTCGCAGGACTCGCGCTGGCACCGCTGATCGCGTGGCGCGTCGCCTCGAAGAAGCGTCCGAGCGACTCCGCAGCAGCTGCGTGGCTCGACGTGCGCTCGGGTGCGAGCGGATCCATCGTCACCGGGTTCGAAGTCGCGGACGACGCTTGGCGTGCGCGTGTCGACGAAGCGTTGGCTCGCGTCGAGGGCCTGCCTGCCGCGCGATTGAAGCGGCCTCTCACCTTGTGCCTCGTCGGTGTCGCGTTCGCGCTCGCGACCGTTCTCACGCCGATCCCGAAACCTCCGCCGGGACCGAACGTCGTGCTGCAACAAGCGCGCGTCGAGCGTGTCGAAGAACAGCTCGCGACGCTGGAGGAAGAGATCACGCTCGCGCCCGAATTCGCCGAGGAAATGCGCGCCAATTTGGAACGGTTGAAGGAAGAAGACGCGCTCGCGAATCAGGAGAGCGCGCTCGAAGCGACCGACCGTGCGAGCGAACGTCTCGCTGACGAGGCCGAAGCTTCCGCCGACGCGGCCGAGAGCGTGCTCGCCGGAATCGAAGCCGCCGCAGCGAACGCGAACAGCGATCCGGATGCCGCACAGAAAGCCGTCGAAGAAGCGCTCGCGCAACTGACGAAGTCCGGGCTCGCCAAGGGACTCGAGGACGAACTCGCAAAGCAACTCGGACTCGAGTCGCTCGAATTGCCACCGGGCACGAAGCTCGACGTGGCAAAGTTCGCGGGGCTCTCGAAGTCGTTGGAAGGAGCGCTCGGCGAGAAGCTGGCGAAGTTGGCGGCGAAGGGGCTCTTGAAGGAAGGTCGCTTTGCGCGCGGCGAGAAGCCTGGCGACGATCCCGAATTCGCCGAACACGTGTGCACGCCAGAGTGCGCCAAGAATCCCGGCGGAACATGAAAGGGTGCGGGAGCCGGACACGGGTTGTCCGGCGCACAAATTCCGGGTTCCGGCGGAATCTCACGCGGCCGAGGCGACGCACCGCTGACGTGGGGTGCGGAAACTCCCGGCGCAACCGACCGCTTCGAGGCCAAGTCGCTGCCCGACGCCGAGTATCGCGACCCCGAACACAGCACAGTTGTCGGCGTGGGTGTCGCCGCGCCGACCGTCGAACCGACGGCGGAATCCGCCGGCCTCGTCGACGTCTCCGCGTCAGGCGGTCGCACTGCGTGGAAGCGACGACTCGCGCCGCATCATCGCCGCGCCGTGCAGACGTATTTCACGCGGGACACGGCGCAGAAGCAGTAGCTACAACGACTGCATGAGCACGACCCCGGTTGCCACGCTTCTCACTCCGGCCGAGGTCCAAACAGCTCGCGACGCCGCACTCGCGATCCAAGCGGGACTCGATCGAACGCTGTACGGACAAGAGGAATTGACGCGGCTCGTGCTCGTCGCGTGCCTCGCGCGCGGTCACGTGCTGCTCGAGGGCTTGCCGGGCTTGGGCAAGACCGAGCTCGTCAAAGCACTCGCGACGCTGCTCGGCATCGGATTTCGTCGACTGCAATTCACTCCCGACTTGTTGCCAGGTGACGTGACCGGCGGACACATGCTCGAAGAAGTCGACGGCAAACGCAGGCTCGTTTTCCATCCAGGGCCGGTGTTCACGAACGTGTTGCTCGCCGACGAAATCAATCGCGCGTCGCCGAAGACGCAGTCGGCGCTGCTCGAAGCCATGCAAGAGCGCCGCGTCACCGTGATGGGCGAGACGAACGCGTTGCCGGAGCCGTTCTACGTGCTCGCGACGCAGAATCCGATCGAGCTCGAAGGCACGTATCCACTGCCCGAAGCGCAGCTCGATCGTTTCTTGTTCAAGCTCGACGTGCCGTCGATCGGACGCGCGGCGCTGCAGTCGATCCTCGTCGATCGCCGCGCGGGCAAGCCGCCGACGTTGGAACCTGCGGCGAATGCGGCGTCACTCGCGAAGTTGTTCGCCGCGGTCGATCGCGTGTTCTTGCCGAAAGCCGTCGCGGCATTCATCGCGCGCATCGTGCACGCCTCGCATCCGTCGAGCGATCTCGCCGGCGACAAGGTCAAACGCTACGTGCGCTTCGGCGCGAGTCCGCGCGCGGCCATCGCGATCGCCGAAGCGGCGCGAGCTCATGCGCTCGTCGTCGGCAAGCCGAACGTGGGCTTCGACGACGTCCGCAAGGTTGCGCATCCTGCGATGGCGCATCGCATCGTGCTCGACTACAAGGCGCGACTCGACGGCGTGAGCGGGCGGGACATCGTGCGCGACATCCTCGCCGCGACTTCCGAGATGGAGGAAGCTCTGCCGAGCGAGGTTGCGGATGCGCGTTGAAATGCGCCTGATTTTGAGCCTTTTCTGCGTGTTCGTCCTCGCGACGCTCGCTCACGCGGTGGGCGACAAAGAGGTGACGGTCGGCAACGACGTGGTCGTGCGCATGCGTTGGCCGTGGCCGGACATGCTCAACCACGGAGCGCAACCGATCTTCGTCGAAGTGGCGAACCGGGGCGGCGAAGAGCGCACCTTGGATCTGTCGCTCTCGATGAACGCGGGCATGGAGTCGTGCACGATCGGGCGGCAGATGCGTCTCGGCGCAGGCGAGGAAACGGCGTTCGAAGTCTGCGCGCCGGTGCATTCGTTCGGCGCGTCACCGTACATGGCGAGGCTCACGTGCGGCACCGAGACCGAGTTCATCCAAGGTGTCGGCGCGTCGTTGCCGGCCGAGCACGGCGTGCGCAACGTACTCATCGTTTCGGCCGCACCGCTCGATCCGGGAATGCCTGCGACGTGGGCGAAGAGCTTGTCGATCGACGCGCCGACGAGTTGGGGCATTCCGCCGCCGGTGGATCCGACCGACCCTGCGGATTTCTACCGACGGCGTGTGCGTTCCATGAGCACTCCCAGTCCGACGACGATGGACTTGGTGGCCGTCACGCCGATCCTGTTCGCAGATCTGCCGCGCAACTCCGCGTGCTATTCGAGCGTCGACGCAGTGGTGATCGACACGAACGGCGGACTGCCCAGCGTCGACGCACTCGCTGCGATCGCGGCGTTCGCGCGCGCGGGTGGTGTCGTCGTGTTCGGCGGATCGAGCGCGCGCGAGAGCGTGCGGTCCGCGCCCGAGTTCGCGGCGTGGAACGAGCCCCGCTTTCTGGTGGGCGACAAAGGCACGTCTAGAGATGCGTACTTGTGCGGTCAGGGATTGCTCGTCGTCGAACCGCGAGACATCTGGAGTCTCGAGTATTTCGATCGAACGATCGTGAGCTTGCTCGGTTCGCAGAACGGCGACCTCTCGCTCGTTCCGCGCGTCGGAGGTGGCCGAGGAACCGATCTGGTCGTCGTACTCCCGGGGCTCGAATTGCCGTACCGCGCGCTGATGGGCGTCTTGTTCCTGTTCGCGATCGTGATCGGGCCTGTGAATCTGTGGTTGGTGAAACGCTCGAAAAAACCGGTGCTTTTGCTCGTCACCGTGCCGGTGATCGCGATCGTGTTCTCACTCGCGCTCTTCGCGTACGGAGCGTTGGCGCAGGGACTCGACGTGCGCATGAAGCGCGTGACGACGACGCTGCTCGATCAACGTACGCACCGCTCGACGTCGCTTCAGACACGCGAGATCTTCGCGGGGCTCGCTGTCGGCAACGGGCTCGTGCCCGGACCCGGCGCGTGGGTGTATTCGAATCCGAACACGGGATCTTGGGACGATCGCAAGAACTTCCGCATCAGGCTCGACGACGGCGTCGAGTTCAGCGGTGACTATTTGCCGGCGCGCACACCGACGCGCCAGACGACGATCACGGATCGCGCGGCGCGTCAGCGCGTCGACCTGCGCCGCGTCGGAGATGGATGGAGCGCACAGTTCGCGCTCGGCGCCGATGTGCGTCGCTTCGTGTTTCGCGCACCCGAGGGCAAGTTGTGGCGCTTGCGCGATGCGGCGTCGGACGGCGCGACCGCGCGGCTCGAACTCGCCGTGTCGAACGTCGATGTCGGAATGGTCGAGCGCATCCTCGCTGCGAAGGCGCGCGACGAGGCGCAAGGTCTACCGCTCGGCACGTACGCGGCCGTGCTCGAGTCGTCGCCGTTCGACGACGCGATGGGCGTCGAGGCGCGCGACGTGGACTCGACGCATCATGTCGTCGGCATCGTCGACATGGCCGAGGTCAATCGATGAGCGCCGCACTCGAAGTGCGCGCCGTCACGAAGACCTACGGCAAGCTCAAAGCCGTCGACGACGTGTCGTTCAGCGTCGCGCCGGGACAAATCGTCGGCTTCATCGGCCCGAACGGCGCCGGCAAGACGACGACGATGCGCATCTGCGCGACGCTCGTGTATCCCGACAAGGGCGACGTTTTCATCCGTGGAAAATCGGTGCTCGAAGATCCGCGCGCCGTGCGGCGCATGCTCGGTTTCATGCCCGATTCGTACGGCACGTACGCGAACACGACGATCTGGGAGTACCTCGATTTCTACGCACGCGCCTACGACCTGCGCGGCGATGCACGCCGTCGGCGCGTCGGTGAAGTGATGGAGTTCACGTCGCTCAGCGACTTGCAGGAGAAGGAGATCGCGGGCTTGAGCAAAGGCATGAAACAGCGTTTGTGCCTGGCGAAAACGCTGCTCCACGATCCGCCCGTGATGATCCTCGACGAGCCGGCGGCGGGGCTCGATCCGCGTGCCCGCGTCGAACTGCGCGAGCTGGTTCGCGAACTAAGCGGCCTCGACAAAGCGATCCTGTTGAGCTCGCACATCTTGACCGAGCTCGCGGAGATGTGCGATTCCGTCATCGTCATCGAGCGCGGTCAATTGAAGGCCGACGGCACCGTCGCGGACTTGACGAAGAAGTTGCGGCCCGCGCTGCAGGTTTACGTGCGCACGCTACAAGGAGCGGCCGCGACGGAGCGCGCTCTGGTCGAACTGCCCGGCATCGAACGCGTGCGACTGGAACGCGAAGGCGTCGTCTTCGAACAAATAGGCGGGCCGGAAGAGCTGGCCGCGACGCTCACCTCGCTCGTGCAGAGCGGTTTGTCACCCGTCGAATTCACACCGCAGCAGTTGAACCTCGAAGAAGTGTTTCTCTCGCTGACCGAAGGCAAGCTGCAATGAGCTCGCTTGCGAGCATGGGCGATCACTGGAATCCGATCCTCGTGAAAGAAGTTCGCGCGGCGTTGCGTGGTCGCGTGTTTCGCATCGTGTTCCCGATCGTCGTACTCGGCGCTGTCGTCGTGGCGATGATGCGTTTGTCGTCGCTCGATCCGGCGCGCGACGCCGACGTCGGGCGGCAATTCGTCGAACCGATCTACGTCATGCTGTGCATCACGATCCTCGGAATCGTGCCGTTTTCAGCCTTCTTTTCGATGGGCGGAGAGTGGGAGGAGCACACGTTCGACTTGTTGTCGATCTCGAACTTGCGCCCGCGCCACATCGTGTTCGGCAAGTTGTTCTCGGCCGGAGTCGAAACGACGCTGTACTTCAGCGCGTTCGCACCGCTGCTCGTGTTCGCGTTCTTGTTGCGCGGCCTCGATCTCGTCGCGTTGCTGTCGTTGCTGGCGGTCACGTATGTCGCTTCATTCGCGACTGCGGCGGTCGCGCTCGCTCTCTCGAGCTTGGCGCGCGTTCGCATCGCGCGAATCCTCGTCCTGTGCGTCGTCGCGGCCATGTGTTTCGGCGTCATCGTCGGAGCGTACGCGTTCGGCGAAGAGTGGGTGTTCACGACGTGGGCTGGACCGCGCAGCTTGGGCTGGCGCGGAACCTTGTGGTCGCTGGTCGTTCTCTTCGGTTTCATGTTCGGAGCCACCACGGTCGCTTGCGAGAGGTTGGCGCACCCCGAAGAGAATCACTCGACCGGCCCGCGTGTGCTCGTGACTGCGCTGTTTGCCGCTTGGATCATCTCCATGGTCTTCTTGATGCGACGCCCTGCGTCGATGTCGCTCGACTGGATCGCCGAGCCGGTCATGGCGGGCCTCGCCCTTTCCGCGTTCGCGCACATCTTCTTCGTCACCGAGCGCGAAGACATGACGCGACGCGCAGCTCACGACGTGCCGCGAACCAAGATATCCGCTGTTCTCGCCGCGCCGCTCCTGCCCGGCGGAGGACGCGGGTTGCTGCTCTTCGCTCTGCATTCCCTGTTCGCGATCGTCGTCGTCGTGTGTGTCGTCACGTCGCGCTCTCTGGCGAGCTTCGACGAGGCGGCCGCAGGGAGAGAGACCCTGCGCGTGTTCTCGTTCGCGGCGCATCTCTTCGTCTATCTCGGAATGATCTCCTGGTTCTCGCACAAGCGTGCGGACAAACCGGTGGTGAGGTGGGTGACGCGACTGGCGATACCGGCCTTCGTCCTGCTCGCCGTGTGCGTGCCCGCCTTCAGCTTTTATCTGCTCGGCGAGCGTAGCTATCCCGAGTTCGAGCATTCGTTCAATCCGTTCATGTCGCTCGCGCGCAACTCGCTGCTGCCCAGTGGTCAACGCACCGCCATCATGATCGCAGCACTGGTTGTCGTACTGCTCAACATGCCGCGTGTCGTCCGAGCCGTTCGAGAAGTCGTGCGTCACTGCAGCGAGAACCGCACGCGCGCACGAGGCTCGTGATGCAGGCCTTCCTCGCGCGGTGGTCCGAGCGCTGCAACCCGATCCTCGTGAAGGACGTGCGTGCGGCGTTCCGCGGACGGACGTTCAAGGTCATGCTCTGGGCGGTCGTGTTCATCGCGCTCGTCGTGAGCTTCGGCTTCGTCGCGTTTGCCGGCGGCACTCACGGGCCGCCGTCCGGCGTCGGTTACTTCGGTGCTGTGTTCGGTTGCCTCGCGCTCGCAGTCCACGGCATCGTGCCGTTCGCGGCGCTCTATTCACTCGGCACCGAGCGCGACGAGTACACGCTCGAACTGCTGCAATTGTCGGGGATGGCGGCGTGGCGGCTCGTCGTCGGCAAGCTCGCGAGCGTCTTGTTGCAGGCCTTGCTCGTCTACTCGGCGTTCTTGCCGTTCTTGATGTTCGCCTTCTTGCTGCGCGGGATGCCGGCCGAAGCGATCGTCGCGAGTCTCGTCGCATCCATGGCCGCTTGCACAGCGCAATGCGCAGCCGCAATGGCGCTCGGAGCGCTGCCTCGCACACGTATCGGACGCATCGTCGTGTCGGTGATCTTCTTGATCGGCCTCTTGTACACGTCGCCGTTGATCGCGGTGCTCTTCGTTGGCCGAGGGGGTTTCTCCCCTGGATTCATGACCGTCGGCTTGGCGAGCTTCGTCGTCGTCGCCCTGACGGCGGCCATCGGTTTCGCGACGTTCGCAGCCGTCGTTCTTGCTCACGCCGAGGAAAATCGCTCGACGCCGATTCGCGTGGCCACCACCTTCGTCCTATTCGTCGGCTGCGTGTTCGCCGCGCTCGCCGATTCGATCGACACGGCCACGATCCTGCTCCTCATCACACTTTTGTGTATCGCGCCTTCGATGTTCTTCATCACGACCGAGCGCGAGAGACTGCCGCGCGTCGTCGCAGCGAACGCGCCGAAGTGGGCCATCCGCATCTCTCCACTCACGGCGTGGCTGCCGGGCAGCGGGCGTGGAGTCCTGTACGTTCTCATCCATCTCGCCCTCGTGCTCTTCGCACAGGCCGTCATCGGGCGCGTCGTCTTCGGTCACACCGCGGCTCTCGACGGCCACTTCATGCGGCTCTTCGCGACGGTGCTCGTCGTCGGCGTGTACTTGCTTTTGCCCAGCGCTCTCGTGTCGCGCTTCGCGCCCAAGCCCGAGAACGTCGCCTTGATGCGTTTCGTGATCGTGCTCTTGATCATCGGATCGCTCTTGCTCCCCGTGTTGGTGAACGTCTTCCTCGCCGAGCGCTTGCTCGTGAACTGGAGCCTTGTCGACGTGCCGTTCGGATTCGACTCCGTCGGTGGAGTCACACACAGAGGACCGTGGATAGCTCTGCACGTCCTCAGCGGCCTAGCCGTCTTCGCGAACATCCCGCGCATCCTCCGAGCGCGGCGAGAGTGGCGAGAAATCGTCGAGAAAAACCGCGTCAAGGGGGCTTTCGATGCCGCGCCCCAGCCCTGACGCACTGCGCGCCGCGCAGGAGTTCCGGTTGGTGCTCTTCGAAGCGCCGCCGCGCGGAGTTGCGGGTGAGCGCTTGGGCAAAGGCACCGGCTCCAGCCTCGAATTCCAAGATCGGCGCAGCTACGCGATCGGTGACGACGTGCGGCACCTCGACTGGCGTTCGTTCGCGCGCACCGATCAGTTGCTCGTGCGTCAGTACCGCGAAGAAGTGTTGCCGCGCGTCGAGATCGTGCTCGACGTCTCGCGTTCGATGGCGATCGACGAAACCAAAGCCCAGGTGGCGATCGACATCGTGACGGTGATTGCGGGAGCTGGCCGCGGCGATGGCTTCCAAGTCGAGATCGCTCTGGCCCGTGTGCGCCCCGAACTCGTCGACTTCGAAAGGTTCGCGCGCGAAGGGGCCGAGATCGACGAGCGCGAGAGTTTCGAACGCACGCTCCCGACGAGCCTCGAGATCTTGCGTCGCGGCTCGATGCGCGTCCTCGTCAGCGACTTCCTCTTTCCGCACGACGCCGCTGAATTCGTGCGCCCGCTCGCTGCACGTGCCGGCGGATTGGCATTGATCCAGATCGTGGGCACGTCCGACCGCGCGCCAGAAGTCGGTACCGCGCTGCGCCTCGTCGACGCCGAGAGCGACGAAGCACGCGATCTGGTCCTCGACGAGAAGACTGTGCAGCGCTACTACGAACGCATGACGCGGCTAACGGACGGTCTCGAAACCGAATGCCGGCGAGCGGGCGCGCGTTTCGTTTCGATCGACGCTGCTTCGGCCATCGGAACGATATGCAGATCACGTCTCGTGCCGGCGGGTGTGCTTGGCGTCGGCTGAACGCGCGCGGCGCGATGCCCGTGGCGGGAGAGCGCGCCCTGCGAAGTCGCGGTGTCAGCGGTCGAGGCGTTTTCCGGCTGATTTTCGCGCCTTTTCGAGCGCCGATTCGATCGTGGGAACGGTGGGTGCCTGAGGAACAGGCGCCGTTGACGGCTGCGTCGGAAGGCGGGCGGGTGCGGCGACCTCGCGTGGCTTGAAGTTCGCCCGGGTGCGTGTCGTGCGCGTCAAGAAAGTCGGCAACCGCACGAAGCTCCACAAGTCGAGTCTGCGCGCCGCGATCTCGATCAGCGCGAAGGCGAGAGCGAGCAGCGTGAGTTCGAGCGCGAACAATTTCCAACCGCGCGCATTGCGCTCGCCGCGGAAGAGATCGGTCACACTCGGATCGACGACACCGCCCGACTCGGATGCGATCTCGCGCAACAGTCGCTCGCCGCGCCGCGGATCTTGTCCGCGTTCGAACTCGGGGCTGTAGGGGAGCGCGATCGGCGGCAACTCGAGCGTGCGGCCGTCGCCGAGCGACAGCGTGCCGAGTTGCACGCCCTCCTTCGCGAGCGGCGTGCGTGCGACGAGACGATGTTCATCGACGCGTTCGAAAGCGAGATCGCGCGTCGTGCCGTCCGGCTCGCGCACGCGCACGGACATGCGACTCGTGTCGACCTCGGATGCGCGCTCCGGATCGATCTCGACGGTGACGACCGCGGAAGCGCCCTCGCGGCGAACGGACGCGAACACTTCGTTCGGTTCCTCGAGTCCGACCAACCAACGCGCAACCGAAACGAAGAACGGTGCGAAACCCTTCCACGCGACCAGGCGGCCACCGAAAGTCCCGCCGATCTGTGACGCAAAGGCGGCGCTGCGCCCCAATCCGTGCTGTTGGAATGCGAAGAGCGGCGCCTTGTACTCGTCCTTCGTCACGACGCCGGCGACTGCGCCGCTGCGCAGATACGTGAGGTTGTACCCGTCGACGTCGCTGAACTCGGGACTCGTGAGCTCAGCCAACGCGAACAGGTTCGGCGTCGTCTCGGCAGCCGTCACTTCCTCGATGAACGTCGCGCGCGCGACGGTCAACGTGTCCTGCGCGAACAAGCGCGGCAGCTCGGTCGCATCGGTCGTGAAGTAGATCGAACCCCTGCCGAGCCTGGCCACGTCCTTCAAAAAGGAGGCGTCCGAATCGCTTTCCGTGCCGAGCGCGATCACCGACGTCGTCACGCCGACTCGCTCGAGCTTCGCGAGCAACGCCACGTATTCGCCTGGCTCCTCGGCGTCGGCCGCGTCGGCGAACAGGATGATGTGGCGCGTCGCTTGGGCAGCGTGCTCCAACTCCTCCGCGGCTGCGACGAGTGCCGTGTACGTGAAGATGCCGCCGCCTTCGGAGCGGATCGCGCGCACGGTACTGGCGAGATCGGGCACATCGGCGACGTCCGCTTGGCCTTGGATCACGTGCGCGGACGAATCGACGGCGATGACGCTGATCGAATCGAACGGCGACAACAACTCGATCGCGGCGACGGCGCCCAGATTGGCGAGATCCATCTTGACCATGCCGCCGTCGACGGGGGCCATCATCGAGCCCGATCGATCCATCGTGATCGAGAGCGCGATCGCTTGCTTGCGCTGTTCCTTGCGCATCTCCATCGACACCGGCAACACGACGTCGAGCGGCGACTTGAAGTAACCGCCCGTGCCGAACGAACTCTTGCCACCGGTGACGAGCAATCCGCCGCCGCCGTCCGAGACGAAGCGCGCGATCTCGCGCATCGACGACGAGATGCGACTCGCCGCGATGTTCTCGAGGATGATCCCGCGATGCGCCGTGAGCGCGATGCGGTCCAAACGCGCGTTTTCCGGCTTCGAAACGCGCACCGGGATCTTCGCGGCGCGCAGCGTGCGCACCAATGTGTCCTCGGCACCGTCGTCATTCAGAACGAGGATCGACCGCGCACCTTCGACGCGCACGGCGCCGATCGCCGCGTCGTTCTCGGGTGTGCGATCGTCGCCCGTACCGACTTGCATGCGATAGACGGCCACGCCGGCCGCATCGACGACGTCGCGCAGCACGACACGATTCAGGCCCGGTTCGAAGACGCGGGTACCCGACGAAAGCACCCTGCCGTCGCGCTGCAATTCGAACGAGCTCGTGACCCGTTCGTCGGCGCGCACCCACACGCCGAATTGAAATGGCTCGAGCACGTTGACGGTGTCGGGCAGATCGACGCGTTCGACGGACAGGTCGCTCGTCGCCGGACGTGGGCAGGGACGCACGTCGACGCGCACTCCACGCGCCGCAGCGCGCCGTGCGATCAGAACTGCATCGCCACCGTTCGATTCGCCGTCGGAGACGAGCAAGATCGACCCCGGCCGATCGGAAGGAATGAGTTCCAACGCCGTCTCGAGCGCGGACGCGATGTCTGATCCGTCGCTGTCGAGCGGACGGTCGAAACGCGCGAAACGCCCTGAATCCGTCGGCAAACTCTCGATCGCCGGTTCTGCTCCGAACGCGACGATCGCGACGCGATCACCGTCGCGGCGCGCTTCTTCGGTGAGGCGCGCGATCTCGAGCGCGGTTCCGGCAGCGGTCGCCGGCATCGAGCGCGAACGGTCGGCGACGATGACGACGTCACGTCCCGTGCGAGCGGTGTTCACGTAAGGTCCGGCGAGGGCGACGACCAGGATGACGAGAACGACCGCGCGCACGATCGCAGCCGGAATCGAACGACCGCGCACGAAGTACCACGCGATCCCTGCGGGAATCAGCGTGAGCAGCAACTCGGGATGCAGGAAGCCCATCACGCGCTCGTGCTCGCCTCCGTGGAGCCAGCGCGCAGCGGAGTTTCCGAACGCGGAAGCGCCGCGCCGCCGCGATCGCCGAGTGGAGCGCGCGAGCCTGAACGCTCGGGTCCGAAACGGGCTGAGCTCCGGCCCAAAACCCACCAATCCAACAGCAACAACGCCGCCGCGAGCGCGAGCAAGACGAGGGTCACGTTCGATGTCGTCGGACGCGCATCTGCGGCGACGAGCGTCGATGCGCGTTCGCCCGAGCTGCGCTCCGACAGATCGGATTCGGCCGCGTCCGAGAAATTCACGCCGAAGGTGGCGAGCGTCGTGCCTGCGCGAGTCAGCGTGTACAAGCCCGGACTTTCGAAGGACGCCAGCGTCAACACGGAGCGCGGCGCGACTTCGCGTTCCGTTCCCGGTCCGACGAGTTTCAGCGGCGCGTCCGTGACGTCACCGGCACGCCACGTGATCTCGGCGTCGACCTGGATGTTCGTCGCCGAGGGTCCGGGCAGTTCCGATCGACGCATTTCGACGACGTTCACGAGCACGATCGGCCAGTCGAGAGAGCGTTGGAACGACGAGCGCGCAGGATCCAGCGCCAAGCTGTAAGCACGCCGGCCCGGCAACCGTTCCTCGGTCAAAAGCGCTTGAGTTCCGGCAGAAACGAGCGGTGCGCCGCCGAGTTCGAGTTTGGGATCCGTGCCCCACACCAGTCCTTCGAGCGTCACGCCTTCCAGCAACGGATGGCGCTTGTCGGTGAGGAAAGGTCCGATGAAGTCCTTGCGTTCCGCACCGAGCGTCGCGAGCGCGATCGTCCACGTCGTCGGACCGCCGCCGCCCGCGTCGGTGACGAGGACGTGCGCGAGTTCGTCCGTGTCGCTCTCGGTCACGTCGTCGACGAGCGCGAGCCACCTTCCGATCGGTCCGCGGTCCTTCGACGCCAAACCCAAGAAGCGCGCGTTGTCGTCCGCGAGATGCGCGCGCAGTCGAACGGTCCGTCGCGGCGGCGGCGCGAGCCAGGCTTTGTCGTCGATCGCGAGCGCGTCGGTGCCGAGCCGGACTTCGATCGGTCCGGTCGAGCGCGGCACGTCGAACTTGGTCGTCTTGCGCTCGCTCGGCCCCAAGCGCAGCGACACCGGAGTCAGCACTGCGCGATCGTTTTCGAGCGGCAAAACGGCCTCGATGTGCGTGTCGCGCTCGGATCGGCCGAAGTTCGCGATGACCAGTTCGACCGTGTCCTTCTCGACGCTCGCGCCGAAACGGCTCGAGCGATTCGCACGCACGATCGCGACGTTGTCGCTTGGACTGCCGAGAGCGACGACTTCGACGTCCGCGCCGAAATCTGCGCCTTCGAGCCGATCGGTGACACACACGACTCGTCCACCGTTCGCGATCTGACGCGCGAGTTCGAGCGCAGGAATCAAGTCGTGATGCAGCGCAGTCGGCTCGAAGCGTGCCAGCGCCGATCGCGCTTCGACCGGAAACGCCGCGGGACCGGCAATGACCTTCGCGCGGGCTCCGCTCTGGATCAGCGTGACGCTCGAACCGCTCGCCAGTCGATCGATGCGCTGTTCGATCAGCGTGCGCGCCGAGTCGACGACGCTCACGCCGTTCATGACGCCCGCGCCCATCGACGCCGAGCCGTCGACGACGACGACCAAGTGCTCACCACCATCGCCCGCACAACCACGCGGCCCGGCGAGACACAACGACAGGCAGATCGCCGCGAGCAATTCACACGCGAGCGAAAGCGATTTCGGAAGACGCTCACGCTTGCGCCCCGAGATCGGCGTCGCACTCTCGTCGCTCCACAAGAACAGCGCGCTGACGACGTGCGGCCTGAATTTGCGGCGAAACAGGTGCAACGCCAGGATCGCGGGCACGGAGAGGAGAGCGAGGAATCCGAGGGGAGTTGCGAACACGGGGAGGGCTGCCCCGGGCAGTCTAGCAATGCACGCTATACGCCGAAGTGTGTCCACGCCTCGCGACCCGTAGACAGTTCTCGAGCGATCGCGGAAGATCGAACCTGCCGTTCACGCCTCGAGGTCCGCTCACATTCCGCACGTCGCGGAAGTCGTCTCGAGGTCTGCGCGGTCGAGGACTTCCAACGTGCACATCCCCATTCGCATCGCCCTCTGCATCTCGGCTCTGGTGGGATTCGCGCTCCCTGGTCACAGTGCCGGTCGATTGTTCGTCACGAATGGTTCGATTTTGAACGAGCTCGACCCGGTGACCGGTGGCCTCCTCGCTTCGACTCCGATCACGGCCGCCGCGGGCACGATCGGCACGATCGGCGCGCTCGCGTACGATGTCACGACGAACAAGATGTTCTTGTCGAGCACCGGCAACGACAACCTGTGGGATCTCGACTACGTGACCGGAGTCGCCACGCTGATCGGCCCGTACAACGTGACGGCGAGCGTGGTCATGCACGGACTCACCGTCGACGACACCGGCCAGCTGTACGGCTACAGCTTGAATCTCGCGAGCGGTGCCTACTTCTTCTCGATCGACCGCAACACGGGCCAAGGTACACCGATCTCCGGCTCGCACCCGGCGAGCTTCGGATCACTCGAATTCGTCGCATCGACGCAGACGATGTACCTGGCCGACTTGAGCACGGATTCGCTTTTCACCATCGACCGCTTGACCGGCGCCACGGCGCTCGTTGGACCCACTGGATTCACGGGCTCGGTCGGCATCGGCCTCGCGTACGACCCGAATTTCGGCATGTACGCGACCAACAACAGCGGCATGCAGGGGCTCTACGAGATCGATCTCACCACGGGCGCGGCCACGTTCGTGATCGCGTTGACCGGCAACCCGATCGCCACGACGTTCGTCACCGACGGCTCGACTCCGACGACCTCGTTTTGCAGCGGAGATGCAGTCGGAACGACGTGTCTTGCGTGCGGCAACAACGGTGCTGTCGGACACGGCTGTGCGAACGCGAGTTCGGTCAACGGCGGCGTGCTCGATGCGACGGGCAGCGCCTCACTCGCCGCCGACACATTGGTTCTGACAGCGCGCGAAATTCCCGGCCCGGGGCTCTTTTTCCAAGCGAGCGGACTGGCCGTTTCGCCGATCACGTTCGGCGACGGGATGTTGTGCGCGGCTGTCGGCATTGTGCGACTCGGCGTCGTGTTCCCCAGTGCCGGCGTCGCCTCGTATCCGGGCGGATTGACGCCGAATCCGATCAGCGTGGGTGGCGGGCCGCTCAGCGCGGGCGACATCAGGCACTACCAGTGTTGGTACCGCGACGCGGCTGCATTCTGTTCGTCGTCGACGTTCAACCTCACACAAGGTTTGACGCTGACTTGGGCGCCGTGATCACCAGGCCTGAGGCCGGAGACGCGTCCCCATCCGACACCGGGTGGGTCCGTCGTTACGTCACGACACGCGAAACGACGCTCTCATTCGCGGCGCCGCTCTCACCCGAAGACTGCGCGATCCAGTCGCTGCCTGATGCGAGCCCGGTGAAGTGGCACCTCGCGCACACGACGTGGTTCTTCGAGACGTTCGTGCTGACGCCGCACGTGAGCGAGTACTGCGTGTTCGACGCGCACTTCCGCGTGCTCTTCAACTCGTATTACGTCGGCGTGGGCGAGCGGCCTCCGCGCTCCGAACGCGGACTGTTGTCGCGTCCGAGTTTGGAAGAAGTCCTCGCGTATCGGCGTCACGTCGACAGCGCGATGTACGGCGCGTTGGAGCGCGGACAGTTGGGGCCCGATGCACTCGCTCTCGTCGAACTCGGGCTGAACCACGAGCAGCAGCATCAAGAATTGTTGCTCACCGACGTCAAGCATCTGCTCTCACGCAATCCGCTGGCGCCCGTGTATTCGAGCGCGTGGCCGCTGACTTCCGTGCGCGCGACGACTGCCACTTGGCGCGCGTTCGAGGGTGGACTGCGCGAGATCGGTCACACCGGTGCAGGCTTCGCATTCGACAACGAAGGGCCGCGGCACCGCGTTTGGCTCGAGCCGTTCGAACTCTCGAGTGTGCTCGTCACACACGGCGATTTCCTCGCATTCGTCGAGGACCGCGGATACGAGCGGCCGGAGTTGTGGTTGTCGGCCGGTTGGGACGCCGTGCAATCACGCGGATGGAACGCGCCGCTCTACTGGTCGAAGCACGCAGGCGAATGGCGCACGTTCACGTTGCACGGCGACGTCGCGATCGATCCCGCGACACCCATCTGTCACGTCAGCTTCTTCGAGGCCGAAGCGTTCGCACGCTGGAAAGGTGCGCGAATGCCGACCGAGAGCGAGTGGGAAGTCGCTGCTCATTCCGTGCCGATCGCCGGCAACTTGCTGGAGTCGCGCGCGCTGCATCCGCTCGCGGCTCGCGGTGATTTCGCTGCGGGAGAACTCTCCCAAGTCTTCGGTGACGTGTGGGAATGGACGCGCAGCGATTACGCGCCCTACCCCGGCTTCGCACCTGCCGCAGGCGCCGTGGCTGAGTACAACGGCAAGTTCATGTGCAATCAGTACGTGCTGCGCGGTGGATCGTGCGCAACGCCCGTGTCGCACATCCGCGCGAGCTACCGCAATTTCTTCGCGCCCGACGCACGCTGGCAATTCAGCGGTCTGCGGCTCGCACGCTGATCAGTCCATGCGCTTGGCTTGGTTCTCGAAGCCGCCGCGATAGAGCGTGAATCCTGCGCACTTGCCGTCTTCGCATGCCGTGAACTTCACCGTCACGTCGCGATCGGTTTCGAACGCGAACACGAGCTCACCGCGATGACGCAGGCGCGTCGCCGTTTGCACCGGTGGCGTGAACCACAACTGTCCGTCCCGTTCGACGATGCGGTATTGCGTCGTCGCGATTTGGTACATCCCGACGCACCTCGCTGCATCTTCGGGAGAGAGCTTCATCTCTTCGTTCGGCGGTAGCGGGACCGACAACACGAACCGCGCGATGTCGCGTTCGATGCGCTCGACCGGCGCGGCATCGCAATTCGCCATCACGACGATCGTCACTTTGGGGAGGGACCAGTACGAGAGCCGCGTGCGATAGCCGGCACCGACGCCGGTGTACGCGTAGTTCTTGAAGTCGTTGAGCTTCGACATCTGGATCGCATACCCGAAGTTCGTCGAATTGCCGTCGGCGAGCGTCGTCGGTGCCATGATGCGTCGCGAACCCTGCTCGCTGAACACAGAGCGCGACAGCAGCGCCTGTTGCCACTTCACGAGATCGCGCGCCGACGCGCACAAGGACTGCGTGTACAACTCACCCGCCTCCGCGATCGGAAGTTCCAGATCTTCGTCACTCGCCGCGCCCGCGCAATCTCGCGCGAATCCGAAGGCCGTCTCGCCGCGCCTGCAAAATTGCGTCTCGGTCATGCCTACGGGCTCGAGGATCTTCTCCTTCACGTACTGCGTGTAAGGCAGCTTCGCCACGCGCGAGACGACGATGGAAAGCAGCGCGTAGCCAGAGCTGTCGAGCGAAAAATCGGAGCCGGGTTCGAAGTCGAAGGGCACGTCCTTGAACTGCGCGAAGAAGGCCTTCTCGAGATCTGCGTCGGCTGACGGCGCGGTTTTCGCCGTCCCGGTTTTCGGAGTCGGCTCATCCGCAGGCTTCTTGTCTTGCTTCTGTGCCAGGCCTTTCGACTCGCCTTCGTCCTTCTTCCCCTTCGGAACGTCCGGAGCCTTGTCTTCCGGCTTCTTCCCGGGACTACCGGCGCGATCCGTGCGGCCGGCGAGCTTCGAGAAGCCTGGAATTCCCGACGTGTTCGCGAGGAGCTGTTCGATCGTGACCTTGCGTCCGGCGAGCGGGAACTCGGGCAGGTACGCTTCGAGCCCGTCCGTGAGCTTGATCTTCTCGGCGTCGACGAGTTGCAGGATCGCGACGGATGTGAACTGTCGCGTCAACGTGCCGATCGGGTAGCGCGTCGTGTCCTTCGCGGCCTGCGCGTGTTCCGCGTCGGCGTATCCGTAGCCTTTCGCGAAGAACACTTCGTCGGCTTCGGCGACCGCGATCGTCAGACCGGGAAGACCCTCTTTCTCGACGGCGAAGCGAGCGAGCTCGTCGATGCGCTGCGCGAGCTCGTCGCGGTCGTAGACGGGCGCCTGGGCCGGGCCCTTCTTGTCTTGCTCGACTTGCTCGTCAGGCGGCATGGTCGCCGCGAAGAAACACACCAGAGGGATCGCAATGAATTTCATGAGGGCCTCCACACGATTGTGAGGGTAGTACGCGCGTGAGAGAAGAGGCGCACAGGCGAAAGTCGTTCCCCGACGGAGCGAGCAGTCGAATCCACCCATGCGACGTCGCGCGTCGGTTCGCACACAGCATGCAGAAAAATCGTGCTGCAACCGCAACCGCGCGCGGCGCCGTCCGTCGAGTCCAGTGATGGCACTTCGATGTCGACGGAATGGGCGCGGACTCCTCTCCCTGTGTTTCTGCGCGTTGCTCGCGCCGTTTGCAGCAGGGCATGGAGCTTTGGACAAAGTACAAGACGTGCTGGAGGACGCGCGCCGCGACTTGAAGCTCGGACGTCCCGAAGCGCGGCGTGCGGCGGTCAAGAAATTGGCGGCACTCGGAACGCGTGAGAGTTTCGAGCTCGTACTGGAGGCGTTGGCGGACCCCGACGGGCAAGCGGGCGACGAAGCGCAACTCGCGATCGGGCGCGTGAAAGATGCACGACTCTTCGCTCTCGTACAGGGCCCGCTCGGGCTCGCCTCACGCGACGAGTGGGTGAAACTGCGCGCTTTCGAAGCCTGCGGGCGCATCGAGGACGGATTCGACGTCCGCAAGATGTTCGGGGGAGTCCTGTCGCGCGATCCGGAACTCGCGCGCACGGCGCTGTGGTCGATCGAGCGGCAAGCGCGCGCGAAAGGACTCGCTGCGGACGAGCGCGACACGGGCCTGAGACTGGACGGTTTCGTGCGCGGGTCGTTGCCGCCGGAGGTGCGCGGCGCGGCGTTGCTCGCGTTGCTCTCCGTCGACGCGTTCGCAGCACACGATCGCGCGCTCGAGGCGCTGTCGGACTCGGCCGACGCGTTGCGCTGTGCAGGGATGCTCGTCGTCGGCACCTTCAGCGAACAGGAAGCGTTCACGCTTTCGACGCGTGCTCTCGCTGACACGAGCGATCGTGTGCGCACAGTCGCGATCGCGAATCTCGAGCGTCTGAAGAGCCGTGCCGCCGTGCTCGCGCTGATCGAGCAGCTCGGACGCGAATCGCGCTCGCGCTTGAAGTGCGAAATCCGTCGCTACTTGCGCGAAACTTCGGGCCTCGAATACGGCGACGATCTGGCGGCTTGGAGGGCGTGGGCGAACACGTTGAAGGGACCGTGGTCCACAGGAGAAGCTCGTGCGAGCTCGCCCTACCGCGGCGACACGCACGTCAAGTTGGCCGGTTTCGAGCTCACCTCCGATCGCGTCACGTTCTTGATCGACATGTCGGGATCGATGTGGAACACGGACGCCGGCGGTCGCACGCGCAAGGAACTCGTCGACATGAAGTTGCGCGCGTGTCTCGAAGCTCTGCCGGCCAGTTCGGCCTTCAACGTGATCCCGTATACGAAGACGGCGAACGCGTTCGAAAAACGCCTCGTCCGCGCGACGAAGGAAAACGTCGGACGTGCGGCGACGTGGTTCGAGAAGCGCAACGAGCGCGGATCGGGCAACGTATTCGATGCAGCGCTGCTCGCGCTCGAGGATCCCGACGTGGACACGCTCGTCGTCTTGACGGACGGCGTACCGACGGGCGGGCGACGCTGGAACATGGACTTGATGGTCGAGCTCTTGGTGGAGCGCAATCGCTTCCGTCAGGTCGCGTTCGATTCGCTGCTCGTCGAAGCGCCGAAGGGCAATCGGCGCGCGTGGACCGAGCTCGCCGCCCGAACCGGAGGTCGGTCGTTGGCCATCGAAGCGCAGGAATTGATCGAGAAAGAGGCCGCGCGATGAATGCAACAGCGTCACCGGCGGACGCGGCGCGTGTAGAGTGTGCCGCCCGTTCAGCGCGCCATGCTCACGACTCTCCTCGCACTCGTTCTCGCTGTCTCCGTTCGAACCGCCGCGGCCCATTCGGATGACGCAGCTCGCGCACCGCTCGCCGTGCAGGCGGGCTTCGAGGCCGCAGCACTGGCGCTCGAAAAGGCCACGCCTGCGCAGCGCGACGCGGTGCTCGCCGAACTGACCGCATTCGGAGAGGAAGCGCGAGCGCGCTTGGTCACTGCGCTCGATCGCCGCCTCGCCGGCGCGTCGACGACGCTCTCCGCCGGGAACACGCTCACGCAGCTCGATCAACTCGCCGACGCGCGCAAGATTCTCGACCTGAAACGCAAGCGGGCGCTGGATCTGATCTTCGACGAAGAGCGCTACTTCTATCCCTATACACCGCCCGACTGTCCACCGGAGAAGGGCAAGCTCTATCCCGCCGTTCAGCAACAAGTCGACGATCTCGTCGCCGCCGTCGCGACCGCTTGGAATCATCCGCGGCGCGCCAGTCTCTCGACGAACTTTCGCGGCGCACTCGACGAACTCGATTGGAATCGCGCTGTGCGCACGGCACAGCACCTCACCGTGGCGTCTCTAGGTGCACTGCCCGCGTGGATCGACGGAATCGACCGCACCGCCGAAGTGATCGACTTGAAGACGTTCGGCTGGAACGCTGTCGAACGAGCGGCGCTGCAGCGAGATGCCGATGTCGAAGCGCTCAACGCCCGAGTCTGGCGCAAGAAGGACAAGAACGCCCTGCCGGCTGCGATCGCGAGCGCCGACGAACAGCGCCAAGTCGCCATCACCAACGACTATCGGTGCATGTTCGGACGCTGCGCTCTCGCTTGGCATCCGCTGCTGCAGGTCGCGGCGCAAGGACACTCCGATTGGATGTCGTTGACCGGCACGTTCAGCCACTTCGAGACCGACCCGGAGCGTCGCTCGCCTGTCGACCGCATGCGACTCGCCGGCTACAAGTCCGGTGCGGGTGAGAATTGCAGCATGGGTGATTCGGGACCCGAGGGAGCGCACATGGGGCTCACGAGTTCGAGCGGCCACCACCGCAACATCCTGAATCCCGCGCACCGTGAGCTGGCGTCCTCATTGCAAGGCATCTACTGGACGCAGAATTTCGGCGTCGGACGCGACTTCGAGAGAGAACTGTCGGCAAAGAAGTGAAGGAGAACGCTGGATGAACTCGCACTTGGGCCCGATCCGTGTCGTGATCTGCTCTCTGGCGCTGCTCGCCGGACCGTCCGCCGTCGCGCAGACGACGTCCGCGGCCGCGGCGACGAACTCGACGCAGCAGATCGCGTGGCAGCGCTCGTTGGACGACGCTCTCGCGCTCGCGGCCGCAGAGCGGCGCCCCCTGTTAGTCGCGGTCAATGTCGACGGCGAATCCGCGTCCGATCGCATCGTGACCGAGCGTTACCGCGCGGCGCACTTCGTCGCGTGGACGCAGCGATTCGTGTGCGTCGTCGGAAGCCCGTCGCGACACAACCCGCGCGATTTCGACACCGACGGCAAGCGCATCCCGTGTCCGCGTCTCGGTGACGTGACTTGCGGAGAACACATCGCGCTCGAGCCGATCGTCTTCGATCGCTACTTGGGCGGAGAGCGCATTTCACCGCGTCATGCGGTCATCCAGCCCGATGGCAAGAAGAGCTTCGACTTGTTCCTGCTCTTCGATCTGAAGGAGTTGGACGCCGAGATCGAACGCTGCGCGGAGCAGGCGCCGGTCGCGAGCGCACCCGCGGCATTGCCGAACGTTCTCGACAAGAAAGACGGGAGGAACCGGCTCAGACAGTGGCGCATTCTCGCTGCCGCTCGCACCGCGAAGAGCCGCGACGTTTTCGAGCAAGTCGTACGCGACACGAAGTCGGAAGGCTGGATGGGTGAAGCGCTCGACGCGATCGCCGAAGTCGGCGACGCGGGATCGATCGGCGTGTTGCGCGCCTTGCAGAACCGAGAGCCGCTCCCGAGTCCGGCATTGCTCGAGCGCGTGGGCAACACGGCGCAGTCCTTGAAGGTCGGCCCCGTGATCGCGACGAGCGTGCGCGAGCGCCTCGCGTCGCTCGGCAAATTCCCGGGTTGGCCCTCGTTCGGCGACGATCGCGTTCTCTTGAAGTTGCTCGCTAGGTTCGGTGTGACGACGCCGGCCGTGCGCTCGTTTCTGCTCGCGCACCAAGCCGTCGGAGCCGAATCCGACCGCGACGCCGCCGGCCGCGCGCTCGCTCCGTACGTGTCGACAGGCGACGTGTCGCGCATCGCCGCCGCGATCGAAGCCGAAGGTGGCGCATGCGATTTTCCTGGTTTGATGATCTTCGCGGGTGACGTCGGTCGGGCGCTCCCACGAGCGGAAAAGCCGGCGGTCATGTCGCTTCCCACAGCGGAACTCGAGCGCGAACTCGAGTCGAGCGACACCGCCGTCGGTGCCGATCTGCAGGACCCCGTGCTGCAGCAGCGCTTCGGACGTGCCAGTCTCGCGCTCGCCGTTCGCTACGTCGAAGCCGGCGGAGGAGATCCGCGCCTGTTGTTCGAAGATGCGCGGACGTGGCTCGCGCGCGCCGCCGCAGAGCGCCCAAACGACGTGAAATTGGCTTTCGATCGAGCGAAAGCGGCGTACTACCTCGGCCGTTTCGAGGAACAAGAACGTATCGCGCAGGACGCGCTCGCCGGTTTTCCGGCACGTGACGCGATCGATCCGCGCGCGCTCTCGCTCGTCGATCCGCGCACGCTCGGCGACGGCGACGTCCGACGTGCGGCGACGTTGCTGTTCGCGGAGGAGAAACTCGAGGCCTTGCGTTGGATCGGCGACGCAGCGGCGCGAGTGCTCGCGACACGTGCAAGCGGAGACGCGGCACTCGAAGTGACAGGCATCTTGCGCGGAGCGCGCGCTCTCGCCCTCGTCGCCGTGTCGCCGTCGTCGACCGAGACCGATTGGTTGAGCCTCGCTTCGTTCATGAGTGCCATCGGATTCGAGCGTGAAGCTGCGTGCGCGTGGGAAATCGGCGCCATCCGCCTGCCCGAATCGAACGCCTTGCGCGAAGGTTTGAATCGCGCGCTGTGGGCCGCCGGTCGACTCGATCTCGCACCGAAAAAGGCCGAGTTCATCGCGTCGCGCAACGAACGCTCGGGCACGTGTGCCTGGCACGCTGCGTACGCGTGGATCCTCTTCGCCGAAGAATCACGCAAGGAACAGCGCCCGGAAATCGCGATCGACGCGTACGCGCGCGCCGCGCGACGTTTCGAAGAGAGCATCACGCTGCGTCCCGAGTTCGAGCAGACTGCTCGGCACTACGCGGGGATGGCCGAACTCGGTTCCGGCTTCGCGCAACTCGCGCAAGGTCGGCGAGTCGCGGCGTTGGATGCGCTCCTCGCGGCGTTGAAGCGCTCGCAGAAGATTCTCGACGTGCGCGACGGGCTCGACCGCGAAGTTCCGGATTTCGTCGACGCGCTGCTCGAGTGGCGTGACGGGAAGAAGAGTCCGCTGGATGCACGTGTGATCGCCGACAAGGTGATGGCGTCCGATCCGAAGGCGACGCGCGTCGTGCTCATGATCGCCGACGCGGCCTTGCGTGAAGCACTGCGCGCCGATGGGCGAGCGCCGGTGACGGGGCGGACGGAGGCCCTCGAACCTCTGCGCATGCCGAGCACGGAGGGCGACGAGTACATGTCGTCTTCGATCGCGATCGCGCGGTCGGCGGTTCGCATCGAAGAGAACGAAGCGACGCGTGCTCAACTCGCTCAATCTCTCGCGGTGCAGGCCGAGCGCTGGCTCGCGAGAGAGTCGGAGGCCGAAGCTTTGCCGTTGCTCGACGAGGCCGCCCGCATCCTCGGTCTCGACCCTCCGTCAGCCGGTGCGACGCTGGGCGCATTGAATGAAAAAGCGGCTGAAATGCGCGCCCTTTTAGGTCCGGCCCGGCCGGTGTTCCGCGTCGGACGCTGACGGATCGAAGATCGTCAGCTCGGCTCTTCGAGTGCGGCGCCGGCTTCGCGGCTGAACTCGACCATGTGGTGGCGGACGATGCGACCGCTCGTCACGAAGATCACGTCTTCGGCGATGTTCGTCGCATGATCGGCGAGGCGCTCCAGATTGCGCAACGCGCCGACCAAGTGCATGACGTCGCCGATCCGGTCGGGGTGCTCGCGCATGAACTGGATCGCCTCGCCGACGAGCTCGCGGTACAGGCGATCGGCTTCGACGTCGGATTTCCACACGCGCAGAGCCAGGTCGGCGTCGCGGCGCACGAGAGCATCGAGACCATCGCGCACCATGCGTTTGGCCACGGCGGCCATCCGCGACACGTCGGGACGGAAGGGGAGCGGCGGCACTTCGGCCAAGACTTCGGCTCGTTCGGCGATGTTCACGGCGAGGTCCGCCATGCGCTCCAGGTCGGAGTTGACCTTCATCATGCCGCAAATGAAGCGCAGATCTCGCGCGACAGGCTGACGCGTCGCCAAGACTTCGAGGCACTTCTCTTCGACCTCGTTCTCCAGGTTGTCGACGACCGAATCGCCTTCGATCACTTCGCGAGCGCTGCGCGCATTGCGGTCGAGCAGAGCGGAGAGCGACTTGTCGATCGCCGCTTCTACGAGGCCCCCGATGTGCTGGATCTTCTTCGTGATGTCGGTCAGGTCTTCGCGGATTTGTTTCGACATGGAATCGTTTCGGATCAGGAGCGGGTGTTCTTGTCTGGGTCGCCGTAAAGCGGCAGCGTAACCGTAAACGTCGAACCGACGCCCTCTTTGCTCTTCACCGCGACCTGGCCGCCGTGCGCGCGCACGACGTGCTTCACGATGGCGAGGCCTAGTCCCGTGCCGCCCATGTCCCGCGAGCGCGAGCGATCGACGCGATAAAAACGCTCGAAAA
>JAWXBU010000265.1:0-13353 GCA_034440255.1 Planctomycetota bacterium
CGAGCGCCGCGTAGGCTGCCGGCTCGTCGAGCAACGCGAGCACGTGACGTTCGTCGGGCGCAAGGCGCAGGATGCGATCGAGCTCGACGATCGACGCGCCGATGAGCTCGGATTCGATCATCCGCCGGACGATCTCGACGCGCGCCCGAATCGCATTTGGCGCAGTCGCTGTGAGCTGCGCGCGCAGATCCAGCGTGCAAGTCGGGGACGCCGACGGGTCTCCCACGAGCGCGATGAGGAGCAGCAGGATTTTCATGGCGCATCCATCTTCGCATCGATCGGATCCGCAGGGAGGATCAGTGTCAGCGGTCCATCGCGCGCAGTGCACTCAGTCACGAGTGCACGCCGTTCGAGTTCCAGGAGCGCGCGCGGCCGGCCGCTGGCGCTGATCCAGATCGTGTCCGGCCGCGTCGCCCGCACCAACGCGTCGAGTCGATCGGTGTCGGAACCGTGGTGCGGCCACAACACGAGGCGCACTGGTGCGAGCGGTTTGCAACGCGCGAGCCAGGCATCCAAACCGCGTTCCTCGGCATCGCCGAAGAGGACGGCGCGCTCGCCGCGAACGATGACATTGAGCACGTAGGAAGCCTCGTTGTCGGTCATCGCGCCTGACAGACCGCGCTGCAGATCGAGCGCGACCGTCGCATCGCCGGCGAGCCGCAGCGTTCCGATCTCGAGCGCCAAGCGCGGCACGCTGCGTGGCAAGCGTTCGACGAGCGGAGCGGGTAGGGCTCCCGCGAAAATGTGCGGTGGATAGCGCTCGACCAGCCAGCTCAGGGCGCCATCGTGATCGCGATCGGCGTGGCTGAGCACGACGCCGATCGAACCTGGGTCGATGCGACGCAACAGCGGAGCGAGTGCTTCGCGCGCGACGTCGGGTCGATCGCGCGATCCCGCGTCGAAAACGAATGTGCCGAGGCCCGGACCTTCGATCACGACTGCAGTTCCGGCCCCGACGTCGAGCGCGTAGATCTCGACGCGCGCAGGTGTCGGATTCCACGGCACGATCACGCCGGCCCAGGCGAGCGCGATGAGAAACGAGAGGTGCGTCCTCTGTTGCGCGCGCAGTACGAAGAGCGTCGCGGCGCACAGCACGGCGATCGCGACGAAGGGTCGCGGCGCGAGCGGCGCCGGCGTTCCGGGCAAGAGGTCGAACGCGCGCATCGACGAGACCATCGCGCTTCCGCACAGATCGAGGAACACATCGGGAACGAGCCACGGACACGCGACCTCCAGCCAACCGCCGACGAACAACAGGGCTGACGGAGCGCTCGAAACCGGTGTCGCCAGCACGCCCCACGGGCTCCATTCGCCGAGTCGCTCCCACACGAAGGGCAGAGTCGCGAGAACGGCCGCGCACGAGGCCGCGAGCGCACAACAAGCCGCGTACACAGCGCGATCGACGCCGACGACGAGCCAGGGCGAGCGCGTTCTGCCCGTCTTGGTGACGGGCGAGAGCAGCGCACCTTTCGACCCGGTGCCGCTGGCGTTGCGCACGAGCGCGAGGCACGGACGTGTGCCGACGATCAGTCCGAAAGTCGCTGCGTACGACAGTTGCACCGACAGGGACAGCGGCGCGAGCGGATGCCACGCGCACTCGATCACGAGCGCGAGAGCCCAGCACGACAACGCGTCGGCGCGTCGCGCGAGACGCACGCGGATGCTCCGGCCGTTCGCTTCGACGGTGACCGCGCGCTCACACGCGAGGTGCGGTGCGATCGACGCGAAGGCCGCGCCCAATGCCGAGCGCACGATCGGCGCTCCGCCGCCCGCGATCGGCACGAAGAGCAGCAGCGCCGGCAACGCGAACCACTGCAGCGCCGGCCGCCACGCGCCGCGTGTCGCACAGCGGATCACGAGAGCGCACAGCGCGCTCATCGGACCGATCAAGAACAACAAGACGAGCACGACCTGCATTCCCGATACCGCGAGCACGTGGAACGTCCCGGTGCGCACGAACAGATCCGGCAAGTCCTGCGGGAGCAACGACGTGTCGCCGAAGAGCAACGCCGTGACGAGCGCGCGTGTCGTCGGGTCGTCGATCGACGACGTGCGTTCGACGAGGTGACTGCGCAGTCGAGTCGTCGCCGCGGAAACCGTGTTCGCGATCGCGCTCCGCGCCGGCGCGACGCGCACGATCTCGCCTGCGGACAATTCGACCGTCGGTCGCGTACGGAGCAGACTCCGCGGTCCGACTTCAGGTCCGCGCGGCCACGCGGGCGGTTCGTGCACGGGATCGACGACGACGTGCTCGCCGGGATGGGCCAGACCAGCGGGCATGGCCCACGAACGCGTCGACAGCCCGAGTCGAGCGAGCACACCGTCGCTGCCGCGCGTGCACGTGAACGCGCCCGTTTGTACGGATGCAGCGCTGGCCTCGCGCTCCAGTGTGCGCTCCGCATGCGCCCGCAACGCGGCCACCGCCGCGCACGTGACGAGCAGACCGACGCGCACGAGGCGCGTGTCACAACGGCCGACGACGAACGCGGTCCACGCGACGACGGCGGCCGCTGTCGTCGCCCGCAGGAGGTCGACCGACCCCTGCGCTTCGGCCCAGAGCGCACCCGCGACGGATCCTGCGACGAGAGCTGTCGCGAGCCCGAGCAGCGGGCGAGCTTCGAGCGCGGCAAGAAGGACGTACCTCACACCCCCTCGACGTTCGGCATCGCAATCGGTTGCGGTTCAGCAGCGATTTTTCGCTTACTGGAGCGGCGACTCGTCCCTCGCCGCTCCTCCCCGAACGCCCGAAAAACCAGCGTGCCGCTATCCGCCGCGAGCTCGCTACAATCCCGAGCCACGCATGACTCGACGCGCCGAACACGCACTCTTTCCCGGTAGTTTCGACCCCGTGACACTCGGCCACGTCGATCTCGTCGAGCGCGCGATCACACTCTTCGGGCGCGTCAGCATCCTCGTCGCGCACAACGCGGCGAAGCCCGGTTTTTTCACCGTGGAAGAGCGTGCGCAGTTACTCGAGCAGTCGCTCGCGCACTTGAGCGCCGTCACCGTCCGCGTGTGGCCCGGCCTCGTGGTCGATGCGGCTCACGAGCTCGGTTGCGACGTGCTCGTGCGCGGCGTGCGCAGCGGCACCGACTTCGATTTCGAGGTCGCGATGGCGCGCACGAATCGAGCGCTCGCGCCGCGACTCGACACCGTCTTGCTGGCGACGAGCCCGGCTTTCGCGCACGTGTCCAGTTCGTTCGTGCGCGAGATCGAACTCGCCGGCGGTGATGCGTCGATATTCGTGCCGAAGCCTGTCGCACTCGCGTTGCAGGCGCGTCGCGGTTCGAAAACGTCCACGGAAAAGTCCATCCCGAAGCCTCGCCGCGATTCGCGCTGACGCGTGTTTCGCGCCGAAAAACCCCTCGAAAACACACGCAGATGACACTCACCCAACGTCAAAAAATCTCCACGACTGGCGCTCCCTCGGCGATCGGTCCCTACAGCCAAGCCATCGTCGCCGGCGGATTCGTGCACTGCTCGGGTCAGATCGCGCTCGATCCGAAAGACGGGCAACTGATCAATGGCGACGTCTCGCAGCAGACCGAACGCGCGCTCGAGAATTTGAAGGCTGTTCTCGCAGCTGCGGGCAGCGACATGACCCAAGTCGTAAAGTGCACCGTCTACCTGGTGTCGATGGAGGACTTCGGCGCCGTGAACAAAGTCTACGGACGTTTCTTCCTCGGCGACGCGACTCCCGCGCGCTCGACGGTCGGCGTCGCGCAGTTGCCGCGCAACGCACTGGTCGAGATCGATTGCACGGCGGTCGTCGGCTGAACTCCCCGAGCGAGAATGCGAAGAGGTCGAGCACGACGTTCGAGCGCATCACGCTCGCGTTCGTGCTCGTCGTCGCATTTGTGCTGCGCACGCGGCAGATCGAGGACTTCTTCGTCGGCCCCGACGACGGCGCCTATCTGCATTCGGCGCGAGTCGACGTCATCGAACCGGGCGGTTTCCATCCGGTGCGTTGGGTCGAGGAAGATGTCGCATGGATCGGTTGGTTCGCGGAGCACTACGGCGAAAAAACGGTCACGTACCCGCACAGTTATCTGCACCAGTTCACGGCGCGCTATTTCTTTCGATTCGGTGCCGGATCCTTGCAGGCGCTGCGCATGTCGAGCGCTCTGACCGGCGTTTTGACCGTACTTTTCGCGTGGTTTTTCGTGACACGACTGTGGCCCGAGCGCCGGCGCGCAGCTCTGCTCGCGGCCGCGATCTTGGCCGTGATGCCGGCGCACGTGTTCTTTTCGCGCACGGGTTGGGGGCAAGTCGGATTCGCGTGCTTCTATCTCGCGTACAGCACGTTGCTCTACCGCGTGCTGTTCGTGATCGAGGCCGGTGACAAGCGCGCCTTTCGACGTGCAGGAATCGGGATGTGCGTCTACGCGTTGCTCGCGTTCGGTTGGCAAGAAGGCGTCGCGCCGTACATCGTCGGATCGGGACTGGTGGTCTTGCTCGCGCCGTATCTCGTCGGAGGCGCGAAGACGCCGTTCACGCGGCGCACGTGGACCTACGTGTGGAGCGCGGTGCCCGTCGGAGCACTGACGCTCGCGCTCGCCTTGTTCAGCTCGTTCGCGCAGGAATTCTGGTTCGACAAGAAGTACCCGGGCGGAATCGAGACCTGGGGTGAGCTGAAAGTGGCGACCACGAAGAATCTGATCCTCAGTCAGCGCATCGACCTCTTGTTCACTTGGATCGTGATCGCGCTCGCGCTGTTCGGTTCGATCGTCACGCTGCGAAGGAATCGGACGTTCGCTCTCTACGCTGCCGCGAGCGCGCTCTTCGGATCGGCGATCCTCTACTTCTTCTTCACCGACGCGATGCTCGTGCGCGCTTACATGCCGGTCATCGTCGCGCTGCCGATCTTCGCCGCGTTCGGGCTCGACGATCTCTCTGGCCGCGCAAGGAGAGCCGCGCCCGTCGTGATCGCGCTCGTGCTGTCGTTGCTCGCGTGGACATCGTGGACGACGCTCTTCGGCCGCGTGCACGACACGTTCTTCGTGCAACACCTCTACATGCAGACCGGACCTTCGAACAAGGACTTCCGCGACGTCGATCGGCCGATCTTGGAGCACCTGATCTCGCACAGAGACGCGACCGACACCGTGGGGGTGTTTGGCGACAAATCGGCCATTTTCAGGCTGCAGGACGCCGGCATTCGTGCCGCCGAAAACTATCTCGAGGGCCCGCCCGAGACCTGGCCCGATTGGATCGTGGTGTCACGCGCGATGTTCCACGGAAGTCCGCACACGATCGAGCGCGGCGGCGCGTACCGCTACGTGATCCGCGATACCATCGACCGTTGGAATCTGTACGAACGCGTCGAACGTTGAAACCCACAGCAGCCGAGCGGGTAGATCGCCGCCAGGGTCGCGGAAACCTTGCCCCACGAACGTCCATCGCTCATGAAAAGTCTACGTCGCCTCTCGCTTGTACTCGTCGCGGCTCTCGTCGCAATCCTCGTCGCGAATTGCGGCGACCACGCGCAACCGTCCGCACCGGCAGGTGACGCTCTCCAACGTCGCGAACGCGTCGAGATCACGAAGAGCTATCCGCCCGATTCACCGCAACAAGACATCGCGAATTCGCGAGCGAGCGTGTCGCGCATCGTCTCGGGACTGAACGATGCGCTGACGGCGCCGTTTCCGGGTCGGATCGAAGTCGATCTGCCGCCGTCCCCGGCTGATTCGTTCGCGGGGGCGTTGTGCATCGTCGGGTTCCCTGCGACGCAGAAAGCGCCGCGTGCGCGCCTCTACTTCGAGATCGATTTCGTCGGCGCGAAGGAGACGCGCAAGCACTCGGTGACGCTCGGTTTCGAGGAAGCGCGCAGCGGTTGGACGCCGATGCAGTACGTGCGCGGCGGTACGGACGCGACGAAGCTCACGATCCGCGGACGATTTTTGGGCGAGGACGCGCCGACCGATCTGACGACGCTGCGCATGTGTCTCGCCTTGCCGTCGGTCGACGTGCTCGGAAAGCCCACTTTCGAAGCGCCGAACGTGCTCGTGATATCGATCGACACGCTGCGTGCCGATCACCTGTCGTGCTACGGCTACCCCAGGCAGACGTCGCCCGCGATCGACGCACTCGTCGCTGGCGGAGCGCTGTTCGAGCGCGCCTATTCGTCAGCGCCGTGGACGCTGCCCTCGTACGGCTCGCTGTTCACGGGAATGCTGCCGGCCGATCACCGCGCCGGCATCGTGAAACAGCGCGAGGAAGCTTTCGGACAGGACGTTGCTCCGACCGAGCGCACGACCGAGACGCTGCGGCCCGACGTGCCGACGCTGGCCGAGTTGTTGGCGAGTCGCGGCTATCAAACAGCTGGTTTCGTCTCCAATCCTTTCCTCGCGCCGGCTGCCGGCGTCGCGCGCGGGTTCCAGAGTTACACGGGCTACCAGTACAACGCGCGGGTCGGCGTCGACCAAGCGCTCGAGTGGATCCAGTCGCGCCCGAGCTCACGCTGGTTCGTGTTCTTGCACGTGATCGATCCGCACATGCCGTACGCGCCGCCGAAACCGTTCGACACGCGTTTCGCGAAGAAGGGCGTAGACGAGCTGACGAATTGGCCGCCGGATTTGGACTCGATGCGTCGCTCGCCGCCGTCCGACGAGATCAAAGCCGCATGCGTCGATCTGTACGACGGCGAGATCGCATTCGTCGATGCGGAGATCGAGCGCTTGCTCGCGAGCTTGCGCGAAGCGGGGACGCTCGACGACACGCTCGTCGTGTTGCACTCCGATCACGGCGAGGAATTTTGGGAGCACGGCAGCTGTGACCACGGTCACACGCAGTACGACGAGTTGTTGCGCGTGCCGTTCGCGCTCGTGTGGCCGAAGGGGATCGCCGCGAAGCGGATCGCGACGCGCGTGCGCACGCTCGACCTATTGCCGACGCTCGCCGACATCTGTGGCTTCAAGGCACCCGCTGGAATCGAAGGCAAAAGCTTGATGCCCGTGCTCGCTGGAACCGAGACGAGTGATCGCGACGGGATCGCCGAAGCGTTGATGCACTCCGATCGCGAGACGAAAGCGATCTTCTCCGGCAAGGACAAGTTGATCGCGACGGGGACGGCGACGAATCAGCTCTTCGACATGGCGGCGGACCCGCAGGAGACGAACAACCTGGCACCGAGTTCGGCCGCGCTCGTGGACGCGCTGCGCAAACGACTGTTCGAACATCACACGAGCGCGAAGGCTGCGGCGGCGAAGTCCCAGCAGCTGCGCTATGACGAAGCGAACCAGAGGCGGATCAAGGATCTCGGCTACACCGGCCCAGGCGCGGCGCCCAAGAACAGACCGAAATAGGGCTTATTTCGCGGCCTTTTTCGCCGCTTCTCGTCTAGCCGCCAGCTCGCGCGGCTTGAGAGGCTTCAGGACGGGCTGAATGCCCGCTTTGAATTCCGCCCACTGACGATCGTGATTCACCGCACCGAAGATGTGCAGCGTCTTCGAACCGTGGTCGCCGACGATGTTGTGGTCCTCGGGCCAGAACGTGCGCACCTGCGCTTGGTCGATGATGGCGAGCGCGATCGGTTGCGCGTGGTTGACGTCGACTGCTGTGTTCCCGCACGTGATGTAGCTCGGGACGGACAGGTGTTGGATCATCTCGCGGATCGACCACGGCGGCATGTATTCGCCGGGCGACATCGCGACGGCCACGTCGACCATCGTCGGATTCTCGGCGGCATATTTGAGCGCGAACGAAGCCGAGTACGAGCTGCCCACGATTCCGACGCGCGAGTAAGGGAACAGCTCTCGCGCCCAGGCGACCGCCGCGACGACGTCGGGGTAAGCCTCTTGGTACGTGGGCTCGCGACCGAGCTGCGTCTTGGCCGCTTTCCACGTCTCGTTCATCGTGCCCGAGCGCACGCCCGTCTTGCGATCCGCGATTTCACCGGGGCCGCCGGAGCGCAAGTCGACCGACATGACGTTGACGCCGAGCGCCATCATCTCGGCCGCCAAGCGACCGTATTCACCGCGCGAGCTGCCCGTCATGTGCATGCACACGAGCACCGGTTTGCCGCCTTTCGACGGCTCGTCGACATTGGGCTCGAGGCGGTACACGTCGGCCCACAGCGCGATGCCGTCGGGCAATGTTCTTTGAAGCGTGTCGTGCGGCGGGAACACGATCGCACTCATCGCCTGTTGGACTTTCCCGCTGCCCGAGCAACCGCGAGTCAAGCTGACCGGGAGGAGCATCAGGAGAGAGGCACCGAAGATGGAAAGGCTCATGTTGTGAATTTCTACCAGGCTGGAGCTTCTTCGAAGATAAGCGCATTTGTCGAAAGCCGCCACAAGGCACTTTTCAGGGCGAGATCGGCGCTTTCGACGCGAGCGCGGGGGCGACGCGGGCGAGTCAGGGGGATAGACTGCTCGGCCCAATTTCCCGCTCGAAAACGCCTCGAAAATCCACTCATGAGCCTAGCCTGCGGCATCGTCGGCCTCCCCAACGTCGGGAAGAGCACGATCTTCAACGCCATCACCGCCGCCGGCGCGGAGAGCGCGAATTATCCGTTCTGCACGATCGAGCCGAACATCGGCGTGGTCGACGTGCCCGACGAGCGCTTGGGGGTGATCCACCAGTACATCCAGACGGATCGGATCGTGCCGGCGTCGTTGAAGCTCGTCGACATCGCGGGTTTGGTCGCGGGAGCGTCGAAGGGCGAGGGGCTCGGCAACAAGTTCCTCGGCAACGTGAAGGAATGCGACGCGATCCTGCACGTCGTGCGTTGCTTCACGAAGGGCGACATCATCCACGTCAACGGTTCGGTCGATGCGAAGCGCGACATGGAAGTGATCGAGCTCGAGCTGCAGCTCGCCGATCTGGACACGGTGACGAAGGCGGTCGATCGCGTGGCGAAGAAAGCGCGCACGGGCGACAAGGACGCGATCCTGCAGAAGACGGCGCTGGAGCGCGCGAAAGAGTACTTGGAGCGCGGCGTGTCGTTGCGCGCGCAAACGTGGAACAAGGTCGAGCACGAAGCGATCGATCCGTTGTTCCTCATCACGATCAAGCCGGTTCTGTACGTCGCGAACGTCGGTGACGACGACATGGAAGGCAAGAGTCCGCTCGCGGAGGCGGTGCGTGCTCACGCGAAGTCGACCGGTGCCGAGATGCTGCCTTTGTGCGGCGATCTCGAAGGCGAATTGATGTCGATGCCGAAAGAGGAAAGGGCAGCTTTTCTCGCTGATTTGGGCATGGAAGAGCCCGGCCTCAACCGCTTGATCCGCAGCGTCTACACCCTGCTCGGATTGCAGAGTTACTTCACTGCGGGTCAGATCGAAATTCGCGCGTGGACGATTCACAAAGGCGACACGGCTCCGGTCGCAGCGGGCGTGATCCACACCGATTTCGAGAAGCACTTCATCCGCGCCGAGGTGTACTCGATCGAAGATCTCGTGAAGTACAAGAACGAGGCGGCGGTGAAGGCGGCCGGCAAGCTGCGCGTCGAAGGTCGCGACTACGTGATGCGCGAAGGCGATCTGGCGCACTTCCTCATCGGCAAGTGATGGAGCGGAAACCGGAGATCACGTATCCGTGTCCGTGGTCGTACGTCGTCGTCGGCACGGGCGAGAACCAGTTGCTGTTGCACATCGAGGTTGCCCTCGCGGGCGAGACTTTCGAGAGAGTCACATCGCGTCACAGTTCGAGCGGCAAGTACGCGTCGATCGAAGTGACGTTGATCGTGCGCGACGAAGCCCATCGCTTGGGCGTGTTTCGAGCGTTGCAGGACAGTCCGCTCGTCAAACTCGTGATCTGAGCGCGGTTCGCGCGCAGTCAGCCACCGGATCGCTCCAATCAGCGCATGGCGTAGTCTCTACGAACTCGAGATCACGGAGGCGCTCGCCGCAGAGCTGAAACGCGCCGACGAGAACGATCGCTGACGCATCACTCGCATCACGGTGACCCGAGCCACTCGTTGAAGCCCTTGATGCCGGACAATCGTTCGCCGTCCACGTAGAGTCCCGTGCGTTCGCGATCCAGCGTCCCGTCGCGATGCAGGAAAAACCATTCACCGGTCATCGCTCCCGCGCGGTATTCGCCGACGAACAGTTTGGATCCGTCGCGACGCCACGCGGTCGACTTGCCTTGTGGAACACCGTTTTCGAAAGGACACTCGAGCGCTTTCACCCCGTTGCCGTGCCACTCGCGCCACGCGCCGTTCAGTCGGCCGTCCTTCCATTCGCGCCGCACGCGCGCATCGCCGCGCAACGAATGCAGGACTTCGATTCCGTGGGAAACACCATTTTTCCAGGCACTTTCGCGCCACAGGACGAGGGCGAAGAGTTTCTCGCGGCGAGCTTCGACACCGAAGTGCGCGTCGAACTCGCGCGAGCTGGTGCATGCGAAGCGCAAGGCGCGACCGATCGCATCGCGCGTCGAGGCCAAGCGTGGACGACCGGCGAGCGGAACGTTCACGTCGCGACTCGATCGTGAGGAACCTCGAGGAACTGCGCGAAGATGCGTTCGAGCCCGGGGGAGAGGATCGACTCGGGATGGAACTGCACGCCGAAACGCGGCAGAAGTCGATGCTTCACGGCCATCACGTGTCCATCCGTCGTCCACGCGATCGTCTTCAGTGCGCGCGGCATCGCGTCGCGTCGCGCGCGCAGCGAGTGATAGCGCGCCGCTGCGAACGGATTCGAGAGTCCGTCGAAGAGCGCATCACCATCGTGATGAACGAGCGAACTGCGTCCGTGCATCGGCACCGGATCGCGCTCGAGTGCGCCGCCGTAGCACTCGACGAGCGCTTGATGACCTAGACACACGCCCAGGATCGGAAGTGGCGCCGGCGCGAGCGCCAAGAATTCGGGCATGATCCCGGCGTCGCGCGGTTCACCAGGACCCGGGCTCAAGACGACTGCGCGCGGGTGGAGCTCGAGCAGGGCACCCACGCTGATTTCGTCGTTGCGCACCACGCGCACGGACGGATCGATCACCGCCAACGCTTGGTACACGTTCCACGTGAACGAGTCGTGATTGTCGAGGAGCACTATCACCGCGCGTTCTCTGGTGTGCGACTCATGCACCGAATAGACGTTGGTGGAGAGCGGCGACCACGTCGCCGAGTCGCGCGCGCGACACGACGAACGACAGATTGTTGCGCGTCGCGCCGTAGCTGATCATTTCGAGCCTGATTTCGAGCTCGGCCAGCGTGCTGAACACACGCGCAGCGAAATCGGTGCTCGATTGCAATTCTTCGCCGACGACGCTTACGAGCGCGACGTCGCGCACGACGTTCACGTCGGCGAAGCGCGAGAGTTCCTCGACTACGGGTCCCAAATCGATCGCGGCTTCCGTCGTGAGCGCGACGCTGACCTCCGACGTCGCGATCACGTCGACGACGACTTCGTGACGCGCGAACACGTCGGCGATCTTCTCCAGGAAGCCGAACTGCAACATCATCTCGCCTGCGACGACGTTGACGACGACGATCGGGTCCTTCGACGCGATCGACTTCACGGCGCGCTGATGCGCCGCGAGCGTCGCGACGACGCGCGTGCCGCTACGATCGGGCTCGAACGTGTTCAGTACGCGGATCGGGATATCGGCGTCGACGGCGGGCACCATCGTGGCCGGATGCAGCACTTTCGCGCCGAAAAAGGCCAGTTCCGCGGCTTCGGCGAAGCTCAACGTCGGGACCAAGCGCGCGTGACCCACTTTGCGTGGATCGGCCGTCAAGACTCCGTCGACGTCCGTGAATATCTGGATCTCGTCGACCCCGAGTGCAGCGCCGAAGATCGCCGCGGAATAGTCGCTGCCGCCGCGACCGAGCGTCGTGATGTTGCCCGACGAGTCGCGACCGATGTAGCCGGTGACGACCGCTACGGCGTCGATCTCGCCGATTGCCGCGCGCACACGCTGCGGAGTTTCGGCGAGCGGGCGCGCAGTGCCGAAACGTGAATCGGTCAAGAGACCCGCGTCCCAAGCATCGACCGCGCGTGCAACGACCCCGATGGAGTTCAGGTGCGCCGCGACGATGCGCGCCGACAGCCGCTCGCCGAACGAAGCCAAGAAATCGGACGTGCGCGGTGTGCGTTCTCGGATCAACGCGATGCCGCGCAAGAGATCGTGGAGCTCCGCGAGCAGTGCCTCGACCTCGGCGACTTCGACGGCGAGTTCGCGTTGGATCGTGCGATGCAGTTCCGCAAGCGCGCTGAAATCGTGCTCGAAATCGCGCTGCGCGAGCGCGGCCTCTCCCAACGCGAACAGCCGGTTCGTCACGCCGCCGACGGCCGAAACCACGACGAGCGGTCGTTTTTCGCGCGCACTCGCGACGATCTTGCCGACGCGCACGATCGCCGCGGCCGAACCGACCGAAGTGCCGCCGAATTTCTGTACGAGACGGGGGAGTTGCAGGGAATTTCGCATCGAAGGGCGCAGAGTATAGACGCTCTGAATCGACGAGCACACTCTCGCCTCACGCGGAGCGGCAAGGTATGAGACACGGGTGAACACCGATCCGCACGCCCCGTCCGATCCACAGTGGGGCAAGGTTCCGACCTCGCAGACCGACATCGACTTCCTCGAAGGGCCCTCTCCGCGCGGCTATGAATTGGTCGATGCAGCGCGGATCTTCTTGGAGTTCATCAAGGGTTTTCGGGCGCTGCACTTCGTCGGGCCGTGCGTCACCGTGTTCGGCTCGGCGCGCTTTGCTCCCGAACACGCGAGCTATGCTCTGGCTCGCGAAATGGGACAACGCATCGCGCGCGCCGGTTTCACCGTGATGACCGGCGGCGGACCCGGGATCATGGAGGCTGCCAACCGCGGCGCGCGCGATGTCGGCGGACGTTCGATCGGCTGCAACATCATCCTGCCGAAAGAGCAAGCGCCCAACCCGTACGTCGATCGCTTCGTCGAGTTCCGCTACTTCTTCGTGCGCAAGACGATGCTCGTCAAATACAGCTACGCATTCGTTGTGATGCCCGGCGGCTTCGGGACGCTCGACGAGTTGTTCGAAGCGGCGACCTTGATCCAGACCGGCAAGATCAAGAACTTCCCGCTCGTCCTGATGGATGTCGAGTACTGGCGACCGCTGCGCACGCTGCTCGAGAAAATGGTCGAAGCGCGCGCCATCGATCGGTCTGACTTGGACCGCATCGTGTTTACCGATTCGTGCGACGAAGCGATGCGCGTGATCGACGCACAAGCGACGCAAGAATTCGGATTGAAACCGCGAACCAAAGCGCAGCGGCGTTGGTGGCTGTTCGAGAAGTCGTGAGCGCGATCAGCTCGATGTGACCGGCGCTGTGTCGATTTCGCTCTGCGCTCTTTCGACTTGGCGCTGCGCAGTGTTGATTTGACGCTGCGCTGTGTCGATTTGACGCTGCGCTGTGTCGATTTGACGCTGCG
>JAWXBU010000266.1:0-10387 GCA_034440255.1 Planctomycetota bacterium
GCTTCAACTCACTGTGTGCTTCAACGCAGCGCGCGCTTCAACGCAGCGTGCGCTTCAATGCAAAGGAACAGCCCGATCGCTCAGGCGATCGAGACTGTCCCCTTCATCGCGCTCGAATTCAGCGCGCTCGAACTCTGGCGCTCCCCGTTCGTCAGCGGTGCGGCGTCTTGGCCGGCGGAGCCGGATGGTGCGCTGCGTGCAATTTGCGCCAACTCTCATGATCGGCGAACGCGAAACCGTTGACGTGTTTGTCGCTCCGCAGATCTTCGAGCGTCCACACGTGCGGCGACAGATCGTCGAGCGCGACACCGGAGTACTCGGACAAGAGCTCGGTGATGAAGGCGCGCAGTTCTTTGTGACCCGGGTGTTTGCCTCCCGCGTCGAGCTGCACGGTGACGTCGGGCTCGCGGCCGATCAACTCGACGACGTGCCGTCGATTCTCTGCTGAGCTGAACTCCGCTCCCTCGTGGGGGAAACGGACGGTGAAGATCGGATCGTTGCGGTTGGGAACATACCAGTGTTCCCGCAGACCCTTCACGGAGCGCCCGCCGACCCAGTCGGCGATTTCAGTGCGCGTGACTTTGACACAGTGAACGAAGACCGAATGCATGAGGAAACTACCTCCGGCCGATTGGGGCGTTCACCGTGCGATCGAAAGGACCGCGCGCGCGGACGCCTGCCACGACTCCGATTGTACGCAAGATGACCGTTCGGATTCCTGTTTGCGCGCCGCGCGACAGTACGACTCGGGTAACGGCCCATCTGGAAGTGTCGATGCCCAGCCGTTCGAAACCTGTCCCGGGCAGTGGGGCGCGGGTATTCTCTGCGTCCCCTTCACCCCCCTGGGATCCAACGTTCATGGGCATTTTCAAGGCGTACGACATCCGCGGTCTCTACCCGAAGGAGCTCGACGCGACCCTGGCTCGAAAGATCGGGTCGGCATTCGCGCGACTCCTCGGGGCGAAGAAGCTCGTCATCGGGCGCGACATGCGCACGCATTCCCCGGAACTCGCGGCGGCGGTGATCGAGGGCGCGCGCGATGCGGGAGCGGACGTCGTCGACATCGGACTCGCCTCGACTCCGATGGCGTACTTCGCGATCGGATCGATTCCTTCCGACGGCGGATTGAACGTGACGGCCTCGCACAATCCGGGCGAATACAACGGCATGAAGTTGTGCGCTAGCGGAGCGCGACCGATCTCGGCTGCGAACGGCATCCTCGATATCGAGCGCATGTGCAAGGAGCCGCTGCCCGCACCCGTCGCCAAACGCGGCCGGTTGGAGCAAGTCGATCTGCTCGCCGATTATGCGCAGCACGTCGCGCGCTTCGCCAATTTGGCGCGCGACGTGTCGATCGCGATCGACGTCGCGAACGGCATGGAGGCCTACACGCTGCCTTCGATTCTCGAGCGCGTGCCGAAGATCAAGGCGCACACGTTGTTCATGCAACTCGACGGCACGTTTCCGAACCACGAGGCCAATCCGCTCAAGGAAGAGAACCTCGATCCGGTGCGCGAGCTCGTCGAGAAGACCAAGTCGGAACTCGGTGTGTCTTTCGACGGCGACGCGGATCGTTGCTGCTTCGTCGACGAAACCGGCCGCACGGTCGGCAACGATTTGATGACTGCGCTGCTCGCGCGCGAGGTGCTGGCAAAGAAGCCCGGTGTGCCGATCGTCTACGACTTGCGCTCTTCGTGGGTCGTCAAGGAAGAGATCCAGCGGCACGGCGGCGTCGCGATCCGCGATCGCGTCGGACACTCGTTCATCAAAGCCACGATGCGTGCGCAAGGCGCCGTCTTCGGCGGCGAGTTGTCGGGGCACTTCTACTTCGCGGACAATTTCGTGTGCGACTCGGGCGTGATCGCGATGTTGTCCGCGCTGAATCTCATCTCACGCGAGAAAAAGCCCTTCAGCGCACTCGTCGCCGATCTGCGTCGTTACCACTCGACCGGCGAAATCAATTTCCACGTCGCCGACAAGGACAAGGCCATCGCCGATTTGAAAGCGCGCTACAAGTCGGGCCGCCAGGACGAGCTCGACGGCATCACCGTCGAATTCGGCGATCTCGGCCAGCCTGAGTGGTGGTGGTTCAACGTGCGCGCGAGCAACACCGAGCCTTTGCTGCGCTTGAACCTCGAAGCTTCGAACAGCGCCTTGCGCGACCGCCGTCGCGACGAGATCGTGGCTCTGCTCGGCGAGCCCGAACACTGACGCCCGAGTCCGAGCCAGGACGGCTCTCTGCACTTCGAGAACCATGCACATGAAAAACATCCTCGTCCTCGCCGCACTCACGACGTTCGCTTCCATCACCTCGTGCGGATCGAACGGTTCGCCCGAGGCACGCAGCGCCGCGGCCCCAGACATGACGCGTTCTGCGATCGTCGGCACCGTGATCGACGCTGCGACCGGTGAAGCGGTCGCGAACGTGCGGGTCGAAGGTCCACGGCAGAAATCGACGCGCTCCGACGCTCGCGGTCGCTTCGTGTTCGACGATCTGGAGATCGGTACCGAGGGCGAGGTCAGCGCGTCGACGGACGACGGTCGCAAAGCGCGAATCGCGCTGCGACGCCTCGCGCCGGGTCGCTTGGAAATCGTGCTCCAGTTGACGAATCGTTGATCTGGTTCGCACCGCAGGTCGCAGGCTCTACACCGACGGAGCCCGCGAGAAAGCGTGGAGCCGCGCCCCGCGATCCGTTATCCCAAGAGAAAGCGGGAACTTGCCGATAGAGTTCTGACTTCGGCCCCGACCTCATGCACCTGTTCAAGAAGCTCACGTCCGCGCTGATTTCGTGCGGTACTTCGATCGCATTGCCCGTCACGTTTGCGATCGTGATCGCGCCCCTCGTTCACGCTCAACGCGGGTCCGAAGGCACTGCGCAAAAACGCAGCGTCCTTCTCTCACCCGACGAGCCGGAGGAGACGCGGTTCGCGGAACTTCCCGACGAGCTCGGCTGGCGCGAACTGATCGCGCGCGATGCTCGGCTCTCGTTCACCGCGCGCACCAGCGGTGAAGCGCGCGCCGTCGTCGACTCGGTCACGTCGACGGTCGAGCGCCGCTCGATCGCGATGATCGCGCTCGGCGCGTCGGGCACGCTCGTCGAACGCGTGCGCTTGCAACGTGTGGCTCGCGACGGGACCGATCTCGAGCGCCGTGCAGCGATCCTCGCGTTGGGTGAGATGAGCGCTTCCTCCAGCGCGGAGTTGGAAGAGTGGGTCGCGAACGCCGAGCCTCAGTACGCCGAGTGCGCGCTGCTCGCGATGCTGCGCAGCGATCGCCGCGCCGATCGCCGCCGGGTCGAAGAGATAGCGGCCGACTCCACACAGCGACTCGCGAAGGAAGCCGGCGAGTTGTTGGTGTTCACGCTCAATCCGAGCACGAGCCGTCCGACGCGCGCCGCGACTTTGCTCCTGCGCCTGCGTTTCGAAGCCGCACGCCGGCACGGCCTGGTCGACGGTGAGAACTGGCGCCTCGCGACGATCCGCGGCCTGGCGTCCGACACGATTTTCGCGCGCGATTTGGTGCTCTTCGCTTCGTCCGACCTGCACGTACCGACGGTGCGTGATCACGCCTTCGCGGTGCTCGATTCCGCGACCGGGCGAGCGCGACTGCACGCTGCCGTAGCCTCGATTCCGCGCGAATTGGCCGACCTCGCCGAAAACGATCTGTGGCGGCCACGCGACGCGAACGATTGGCGCGAGTTGCTCGAAGAAATCGACATAGCCCGGCTCGAGCGCTTGACCCTGCCGCTCGTGCGCGCTGCGCTGGACGTGCCCGAAGTGCGCTATCAAGCGGTCGCGCTGACTTCGCTCGCCGGCGACGAAGACCTCTCGCCGCTGATCGGTTTGGATCCGACGAAGCTCGACGCGACGGAGCGGATCTTCGTGTGTCTCGCGATCGGCGCGCGCGACGACCCCGGTTGGCTCGAGCGTTTCGCCGTGCTCGGCGCGGATCCCGATCCGCGTGTGCGCGCAGCTTTTCAAGTAGCGTCCTTTCGCCAGAAGCAGCGCTCGGCTGCCGACGTGATCGCAGCGACGCTCGCCGATCCGGACTCCGTCGGACACGCCGAGATGGTCGAGGCCATGTGCGCCGCCGTGCACGATCCGGCGGTCGCCGTGGCGCTCGAAGATCGCTTCCTCGACGCGACCGACGAAGAGAAAACGCACATCGCCGCGACCTTGTGCCTCGAAGGACGACTGGTCGGGCGCTCGCGCGTGCGCGCGGCGCTCGCGACCGAGCCGCCGCCGGAAGGGCCTAAGGCTGCGCGTTTGGTGCGCGCACTGCGACGCAACGCGACGGCCGAGGACATCGGCGTTTTCCGCTCGCTGTTCCCGAGCGTGAAGGGCGATCGTGCGCTCGATATGGAATTGGCGTTGGCGCTCCTCGACCGCAGCGAACCCGACGTGTTCCCGATTGTCCGCAGCGCGCTGTGGGCCAAGGATTTCGACGTCAGCGTGCTCGCCGGCGGCGTGCTTTCGAACGTCGTCGGTGTGCATGCGCTGGTCGACGAGCTGCGTGTGCCGCCCGAGGACGCTTCGTCGGGCGATCTGCGTCGCATCGGCTTCGCGATCGGCGAATGGGGCGGCGTCGAGGTCGTGCACTCTCTCGCTCGCGAACTGCGCTGGTCGTCCGGTCATCCGGCGCTTCAGGGGGCTCTGCTCGGCGCGTTGTCTACGCGCACGCAGTAGGGGAGTTCGACCGCGCATGTCGACGAATGCATCGGGGAGGAGCCTCGTCGCGCTCACGACCGATTTCGGGCTCGATGATCCGTACGTCGGCGTGATGAAGGCCGTGATCTTGGCGCGCGCGCCGCACGTCACGATCGTCGACGTCACCCACGGCGTCCCTGCGCAAGACGTCGAGGTCGGTGCGTTCTTTCTCGCTCGTGCTGTCCCGTACTTCCCGCCCGCGACCGTGCATGTCGCAGTGGTCGATCCGGGGGTCGGATCGTCGCGCAGATTGCTCGCGGCCGAAGCGCACGGTCAGTCTTTCTTGGCACCCGACAACGGCCTCTTGAGCGGTGTGCTCGACCGCGGGAGCCTCGTCTTCGAACTCGACGTCGAGCGTTGCGCGCTCCCCGAGCGCTCGCACACATTTCATGGTCGCGACATCCTCGCGCCGGCCGCGGCTGCGATCGCGAATGGAATTGCGCTGAGCGAACTTTGCAGCGGACGCGTGCACGATTGGGTGAAGCTCACGCCCGAGCCGCTCACGTGCTCGAGTGACGGTCGGTCGATCGCCGCTCGGGTACTCTTCGTCGATCGCTACGGCAACGTCGTTTTGAATGCGTCGTCAACGGATCTAGGGGACGAGCCCGAGCGCTGGATGGCCGTGTTTCCCGCAGAATCCGTGGCTTTCGCGCACACGTATGCGCAAGTTCCATCGGGAGGGGCGCTCCTCTTGGTAGATTCCTTCGATGCTCTCGAGATCGCCGTCAACGGCGGTGACGCGAGCATCCGATTCAGACTCGCGCGCGGTGCGCGGGTCACCCTCGAGAAGCGCACATGATGGACAAAAAAGTAGCCCTCGTCGGCGTGCCGATGGACCTCGGCGGCGGGCGGCGGGGCGTCGACATGGGCCCGTCCGCGATCCGCATCGCGGGTCTAGAGGAAGGTGTCATCGGGCTCGGACTCGCGTTCGTCGACCGCGGCAACGTGCCGGTCAAAGAACCGTCGTCGCGCATCCCGAAGAACAAGCAGGCGCGCTTCTTGGACGAGATCGCCGACTGCTGCCGCAACTTGCGCATCAAGGTCGAGACGATCCTCGAAGCCGGCGAGTTCCCGGTCGTGATCGGCGGCGATCACTCGATCGCATGCGGGACGGTCGCGGGCATCAGCTCGCACTACCACAAGAAGAAAAAGAAGATCGGGCTGATCTGGTTCGACGCGCACGGCGACATGAACACGCCGGAGAGTTCCGATTCGGGCAACATCCACGGGATGCCGCTCGCGTGTTGTCTCGGTCGCGGAGTGCCCGAACTCGTGAAGCTCGGCGATCGTGTGCCGATGGTCGACGTCGAGAAGGCCGTGCTGATCGGCGCGCGTACGCTCGACATGCGCGAGCGCGCCGAGATCAAGGACTCGAAGATCCACGTCTTCACCTTGAAGGACATCGACATGCACGGGATCCACAAGGTGATGAAGATGGCGATCGAGATCGCCAGCGCCGGCACCGCGGGATTCCACTTGTCGTTCGACATGGACGGCACGGATCCGTCGGTCGCGCCGGGCGTCGGGACACCGGTCGCCGGGGGGACGACTTTGCGCGAGAGTCACTTGATCATGGAGCACGCGGCGGAGTCGGGAAAATTGCTCGGACTCGAGATCACCGAGATCAATCCGATCCTCGACAATCAGAATGCGACCGCACGCGTCGCTGTCGATCTCGTGTTGTCCGCGCTCGGCAAGGGCATCCTCTAAGGCACGCTTGCTCGAACTCGTTCGATCGCTGCGGAAGAACCAGCGTCTGCTCACGGATCTCGTGAAGCGGGACCTGCGTGCGCGCTACGTCGCCTCGAGCATGGGTTTTTTCTGGTCGGTGATCTTTCCGCTGTTGAATCTGTTCGTGTACATGTTCGTGTTCACGTTCGTGCTCAAGTCGCGTTGGCGATTGGACATGCCGAATCAGGAATCAGCGGTGCTGATGCTCGCGGGCATCATCGTGTGGCAGGCGTTCGCCGAAACGATCTCGCGCTCGACGAACACGCTGGTCGAGAATCAGAACCTCATCCAAAAGGTCGTGTTCCCGAGCGAAGTCCTGCCCACGTATCTGGTCACCTCGGCGCTCATCAACATGCTGATCGGGATCGCGATCACGCTTTTGGCCGTCGGGTGGTTCGCGTGGGTGGATCCGCCGGCGCCGATCGAGGTTCCGGAGGGTTACGTGGCGTCGGTGCGACACAAGCCGCTCGGGTTCTCGTTCACGCTGATCTCCCTGCCGCTGCTCGTGATCTTGCAGGCGCTCTTCACGCTCGGCTACGGCTACTTCCTCGCGGCTTTGAACTTGTTCGTGCGCGACGTGTACCACCTGATCGGCGTCGCGTTGACGGTGTGGATGTTCATGACGCCGATCTTCTATCCGCCGAGTCTCGTGCAAGAAGCCGGGCTCGAGTGGATCCTCAAGATCAATCCGATGTACTGGCTGATCGACAGCTACCGCGACGTGCTCGTCTACGGACTGTGGCCCAAACCGCAGGTCGTCGGGACGTTCGGCGTGGTCGCGATCGTGTTGTTCTCGCTGGGCTCGCTCTTCTTCATGCGGCAGAAGCCGCGCTTTCCGGACCTTCTGTGAGTCATTCGACCGTCACCACAGCGAACTCGAAGACGTCGGCGGAGCACGCCGGCGGCGGGGCGAGCGCGGTCGTGTGCCGCGGCGTGTCGAAGGCGTACCGGATGTACGACAAGCCGATGCACCGGCTCCTCGAACTCGTGCTGCCGGGCAAGAAGCTGCACAAAGAGTTCCTCGCGCTGCGCAACGTCTACCTCGACATCCCGCACGGCAGCACCGTCGGCATCATCGGCGAGAACGGCGCGGGCAAGTCGACGCTGCTCAAACTCCTGACGGGCATTTCGCGTCCGACGGCCGGTGAGGTGGTCGTGCACGGTCGCGTGTCGAGTCTGCTCGAACTCGGCGCCGGTTTTCACCCCGAGTTCTCGGGGCGCGACAACATCCATTTGAACTGTTCGATCCTCGGGATGAGCGATGCCGAGATCGCGGAACGTTTCCCGAAGATCGTCGAGTTCTCGGAGCTCGGCGACTTCATCGAGCGACCGGTGAAGACGTACAGCTCGGGCATGTACGTGCGCCTCGGGTTCGCGGTCGCGGCGAGCGTCGACCCCGACATCTTGATGATCGACGAAGCGCTCTCGGTCGGCGACGAACACTTCAAGGGCAAGTGCATCAATCGTCTGAACGAATTTCGCGAGCAGGGCAAGACGACCATCTTCGTGTCGCACGACATGGGCGCGGTGAAGAGCATGTGCCAGCACGTCGTCCTGCTCGACAAGGGGGAAGTGCTCGAACAAGGCACGCCCGAAAAAGTCGCTGACGAGTACCTGAAGCGCGCGAAAGCACGGGGAAACGAGCGTTTGTCGGCGCTCAACCGCGGGACGAGCGCCTACCCGCGCTGGGGGACAGGCGAAATCGAAACGTTGGAAGTCGACATGCTCGACGGTTCCGGCGCGAAGACGCACGTCTTCAAAGTGGGCGAGCCGTTCCGGGTCCGCGTTCGATACAAAGTGCACGAACGCGTGGAGAATCCTGTGTTCGGCATCGGCCTGTACCGCTCGGACGGCACCTACGTGAACGGTGCGAACCACCATTGGCGACGCACGCCGATCTTGATCGACACCGCCGAGAAGGGCGAGGAGGGCGAGGTCGAGATGCGCTTCGACACGATGCCGCTCTTGGCCGGTCAGTACTACATCACGACGTTCCTCTACGACCACAGCAAAGCCGCACCGACGGCGATCGATCACCGCGAGCACGCCGTCACGTTCGAAGTGATCGACGCGGCGCGCTTGCAACACGGGATGTTGTTCTTGCCGTCGCGCTGGACGTTGACGCGCACGCGCAGCGGCAAGAGCGAGACCTTGGAGTCCGACGCGTGAAGCTCGACGTGCTCGCGCTCCCTTTCGATCAATACCAGCGCTACCGCCTGGTGTCCGACCTCGTGAACGAGGTGCGCCTGAAGTCCGAACGCTTCAGCGTGCTCGACGTCGGTGGGCGCACAGGATTGTTGCGCGCGTTCTTGCCGAAGGACGCGGTCGCGCTCGTCGATCTAGAGCCTTCGGACGTCGAAGGCCTCGTGCTCGGCGATGGCAGTCGATTGCCGTACAAGGACAAATCGTTCGACATCGTCGCCACCTTCGACACGCTCGAGCACGTGCCGCCCGCGCGTCGGCCCGATTTCGTCGCGGAATGCGCACGCGTCGCGAAGCGTTGGGTGTTCATCGCCGGGCCGTACCAGTCCAAAGAGGTCGAGGAAGCCGAACGCATCCTGCAGCGTTTCCTCGTCGACAAATTGGAGGTCGAGCACCGCTACCTCGAGGAGCATCGCCACAACGGCCTGCCTTCGTTGCGCGAAACCGAGCTCGGACTCGAGAAGGGTGGTGCGCGCGTTGCGAGCATCGGGCACGGCAATTTGGAGCGCTGGCTCGCACTGATGTCGCTCTCGATGTACCTCGACTACGAGCCGCGCCTGCGTCCGCTCGCAGCGCGCATCTTCCGTTTCTACAACGAGAATTTGTACGCATCCGATCACGCGCGGCCGGTGTACCGACATGCCGTTGTGGCTGCATTCGACGGTGCGAAGTTGCCGAGCGGCGCTGCTGGGCTCGAAGCCCCGATCGCACCGCAAGGTGTGTTGAGTCGTTTCCAGGTCGTCGCCGACGAGGTGGTGAGCTTCGATCGCGCGCGCACCGATTGGCGCGAAGAACGGGCGCGCTTGGCGGAAATCTTGGCGACGCTGGAGCGCGATCTCGCCGGTCACCGCTCGAGCTTGGAAGTACTCAAGACGGAGAAGCACGAGCAAGAGCGCGTCTTGCGTACGCTCAGCCACGATCTCGCCGGCCACCGCCAAGCGCTCGAGGAGGAACGTGAGCTTGCGGTCGGGCTGCGCGAGCAACTCGGGGCTCATCGGGCCGAGACGACGCACCTCTTGGACGTGTTGCGAAACGAACAAGAGCGGGCGGCGAGCACGCTCACGGCATTGGCGAGCGATCTCGAGCAGCATCGCGCGTCCAAGGTCGAACTAGAAAATCGGATCGAACAGCGGGACTCGGTCATCACGGATCTGGAGTCCGATCTGGATCATCACCGGCGCGCGCTCTCCGCGACGAAAAACATCGTCGACGAGCAACGCGACGCGATCGTCGATCTACGGACGGCGATCGCCGACCGTCAAGCGGCGGTGGAGGCCCTGACGGCGCACCGCCTGAGCCTGGAGGAGAACCTCTCCGACCGCGAGAACCAGATCGCGATCCTGACCGACGTGCGCGGCGCGCTCGAGCGCGAGTTGACGGCGCATCGCGAGGCGCTCGGCGAATTGGAGCGCGACCTCGCCGGTCACAAGAAGGTCCTCGCCGAGCGTGAAGCCGATCTCGAACGACACAAACGTACTGTCGCGGCACTCGAGCGCGAACTCGCGAAGCACCGGCGCGAGCACGACGCCGAAGTGGCCGCGTGGAGCGCGCGCGTCACCGAGTACCAAGCGGTGGGAGAGGCTCTCTCTCGTGACTTGAGCGAGCACAAGAAAGTCCTCGTCGACGTCGAAGCCGATCTCGCTGGTCATCGCCGACTCGCCGCCGACTTGCGAACAGAACTCGAGGCTGTGCGCCGCGCACAAGCGCGGCTGACCGACGAACTCACGCGCGCCAACCAAGAAATCAC
>JAWXBU010000267.1:0-14392 GCA_034440255.1 Planctomycetota bacterium
GCCGCGCGCGCCGCGTGCTCGATCGGTGACGGTGAACACGGTCACGACGTCGGCCATGTCGCCGTTCGTGATCCACACCTTCTCGCCGTTGATCACCCAACTCGCGCCGTCCTTCACTGCGGTCGTCGTCATCGCCGCCGGATCCGAACCGGCGCCGGCTTCGGACAATGCGTACGCGCCGAGCAACTTGCCGCTGGCCATGTCCGGCAAAAAACGCTGTTTTTGCGCGCTCGTTCCACCGACGAGCACCGACATCGCGCCGATCGACGCGTGCGCGCCGTACGTGACGGCGAGCGAAAAATCGCCGCGCGTGATCTCGTCCATCACGATGCACAAACCCATCTCGCCGAGGCCCGCACCGCCGTACTCCGTCGGAAGCGCGACGCCCATCAATCCGGCTTCGGCCATCTCGTCGATCAGCGAGCGCGGGACGCGATGCTCGCGTTCGATCGAGGGCGCGAGCGGCCGAATGCGCTCGTCGGTGAAGCTCTTCGCGAGATCGCGCAAGAGCTTCAATTCTTCGGAGAGTTGCAGGTCCATCGTGTTGACGTCGTTCAGGCAGTTTCGAGCGGGATTCGAGCGCGCGGAAGATACCGCTCGTCGGCGCAGTTGCTTGCACGACTGAAGCCCCGAGTTGCGCGAACGGGCGGACGGAGCACGTCGGAGCGCCCCCAGCTCGTCCGACTCACCCACAGCGCGCCGCGCGAATTCGAGCACCAGATCGTGCGAAACCCGAACGCCTTCGCCCGGTTCAGACTGCCGCGCCGGGTCGTCGACTTGTCCCCCACGTCCTGCTCGGCGATGATCTCACCGCAGCACGAGCGGGCTCCGTGACGGATTTCCTCCGCCCGGGTCCGCAACGGCACCTCGCAGAGGAGTTTTTCCGATGAAACCGATTTTCATGGTTCTGGGTCTGATCCTCGCAGCCGGCGCGGGCGCCGTGGGCGGCATCGTTGCCAGTCCGCGTGCGAAACCGGCTCCCGTCGACGCCTTCGCCGATGTGCGCACCTCGACGTCGGCTGCGACGCAGTCGTCGAGCGAGGTCGAGAAGCGCATGCAAGCGCTCAGTCTGGAGTTGTCGGGACTGCAGAGCGAAATCGCCGCCCTGCGCGACGACCGCACGCGCGCGTCGGCAGCGACCGAAGCGCGTGTGCCGAGCGACAAACTCGCCGTCGTCGACGAATCGACGGCCGCGTTCGCTGCCCAACACAAGGACGCCATCCTGAAAGTGATGGCCGATGAGCGGGCCGCTCAGGAGCTGGCACGCGAGGAAGAGCGCAAGCAGCGCGACATCAAGATGAGCGAAGGGCGCGCCGATCGAGCCGCGCAGAAACTCAGTCTGACCGCCGGTCAACGCCAAGCGCTCGTCGATTACTACGCAGCCGAGCGCACGCACATCGACGAAGTGCGCGCCCAGTTCCGCGACGGCAAGCAGGAGACCGGCAACGAGACGATGCGCGAAGCCTTTCGCGACGGCCGTGAGTGGCGCACGAACGAACTCACCAGAATCTTCGGTACCGACCTCGGCGCGCAAATCAACGAGTTCGAGAACGACGGCTTCCGCAATCGAGCAGCCGGAGTGCAACGCGCGCGCGGCGGCGCATCGGTGAGCACGGATGGAATGGGCCCCAACAACGGGACGCCGCCGGTTCCGCGCACGGGCGGCAATCGCTGAGCCCAGTTCGGGGCGTTCGTGCCCTTCGAAGAACGCGCGCGCTGGTCGCGAAGCTGAGACACGAGCACGCATCCGACGATCCACTTGTGGAGTGCACTCACTCGACGTCACACTCGGCAGGGGCCATGATCGTCGCAAGCCGCTCGCCCTCTCGATGACCTCGAAACTCCCTGCATGACACGCGGTCTGCGCATCGCGCTCTCGCACACCGTGGGCTGGATCGCCGACCGGCGCATCCCCGGACCGTTCCGCACCACCGTCTACAAGGGCTACGCGCGTTTCACCGGCGCGGACCTCTCGGAAGTGCGTCAGCCGCTGGACACGTTCCCCAGCTTGGGAGCGTTCTTCGTGCGTGAATTGAAACCCGGAGCACGCACTTTCCCGACGGATCGCGACGCGATCGGGTCCCCGGTGGACGGCACCGTGCAGAGTTTGTGCAGCATCGAAAAAGGCACCGTATTGCAGGCGAAAGGACGCTCGTACTCCGTCGCCGACATGCTCGGATCGATCGGCGACGCGAACGAACTCGAAGGCGGCTTCGCGTGGACGATCTACCTGTCCCCCAGGGACTACCACCGCATACACGCACCCGAAGCGTGTCGCCTGAGCGCAGCCGAATGGATGCCCGGCGATCGACATTCGGTCGCTCCGAAAGTCCTGGCGAAGAGGCGCGTGCTCGACGTCAACGAACGCTGCGCGCTGAAGCTCGAGTGCGAGCGAGCGACGCTCTACTTGGTACTCGTCGGAGCGCTGAACGTCGGTCGCATGCGTGTCGTCGGCGTCGATGCGAATCACGTCGGAGCGCTCGATCCGAAGCGCACATTCGCGCGCGGCGCCGAGCTGGCGCGTTTCGAAATGGGATCGACGATCGTTCTCTTGGCGCCGCGTGGCTCGGCCCGCGTCGTCGAGTCACTCGAAGAGGGAGCGAGCGTCGCGATGGGTTCGCCGATCGCACGTTGGACGTGATGAGCGAAGCCTTTTCGGAACGCGATCGGCGCTTGGTGCGCCTGTTCGCGGCCTCGGTGCTCGGGCGCTTCGACGTCGTGCGCGAACTGCGCCGGAACTGCGCGAGCGACGAACCCGATCGGCGTTGGCGCGAAACGGTGCTCCAAGTGCACGTTTTCGCGGGCTTTCCCCGCCAAGTCGAACTGCACGGCGTGTTGGAGGAGTCCGGCGGACTCGGGACTTTCGACGCGGGCGAGCTGGGCACGGCGCCCGATGCTCTCGAGCGCGGAGCGCGACTGTTCGACACGATCTACGGCAAGAATGCCCCTGAAATTCGGGCGATGCTCGCGGGTCACCATCCCGATTTCTCCGAGTGGATGCACGCTCATGCGTACGCCAAAATTTTGGCGCGCGACGGCTTGCCGGCTTCGATGCGAGAGCTGCTCGCATGCGCCGCGCTGGCGGCACTCGGCCAACCTCGGCAACTGGCCAGTCACTCGCGCGGAGCCGTGCGCTGCGGAGCTAGTCCCGCTCGAGTGCACGAGGTACTCGACGTGATCGCGGACCTCGTCGAACCTGGGCGCCTCATCGAAGCGCGCCGCGTGCTCGAGCGTTTCGCGAGCGGCTGAACGGGTCAGGGGTTTTCAGGACCCTCGTGCCGAGGCGGACGGAGTTCCACGAGCCGACGCGCCGCAGCGTTCACTTCTTCGACGCTTCGATCGTCGCAGTCAACAAGCGCAGCGGCTGCCACGAGCGAATCTGCAACGTCGCTTGCGCGGGATCGGCTCGCGGTACGGGACGTTGGAATTCGTCCACGCGTTTGCCGTCGATGTCGATCAACATCGCTCCGCTCGCGCGACGCAGCAAGAAATGCAGCTCGATCGCGCTGCCGATCTTCCAACCGGCGATCTCCTTGCCTTCTCCGTTGCGCGCGCGCGACACGACTCGCGCCGCGTCGCCGGTGTCGACGACGCAACGACCGCGCAGGCCGTCGCTCGTGAAGGCGAATGCCGCATGGAAGCCGGCGCACGTGACGAGCACCAGTTCGGGCGGCGTGTTGGGAAGCTGATCGAGTCGCAAGCGCAGGTCCAGCGGCTCGCTTTGGATCTTGAGTGGCTCTTTCAACGGCAGCGTGGGTGACGCGCGCGCCAGGAGATCCTCGTCGCTCTTCGCGTAGCGGACAGCCGACCAGCCGATGCCCTCCTGGATCCACGTGCCTGGGTCGAACGCTCCGGCGCGCGCGGAATCGAACACGTAACGCAGCCGGACGCGCGTCGGCGTCAACTCTTCGAGCACGGTCGGTGCAAACACACTCGCGACGCTCGGCTCGATCGGCGCTTTCAAATGCCGCGCGTACCAATCGTCTCTCAAACGCCGGAGTTCACGCACTTCTTCGTCGGTCAGGACTTCGGTGCTGTCGGAGAGCAAGCCTTCGATGCGCTTCACTTGCCCGTCTCCGCTCGAGCCATCGCGAGCTTCGCGCCGCACGAGGCGCAGCCGCTCGAGCGCAAGAGCTCGACGTTCGCCCGCGACTTCTCGAACGTGCTCCAAGTCGCCCCGGAGGCGCGCCTCCAAATCGGTCACGAGCGCGTCCTTTTGCGGCAACGGGCCGCCGTTGACCGTGGCGCGCGCGCGCACGGCGTCGCCTTCGCGCATGAAGAACAATGCACGCATCAGACGATCGGACGTACTCATGTTCGCACCGTCGACGCCCAGTCCGGCGAATTGGAGCACTGTGTCCGTGCCGAGCACCGCCGGTCCTGTGCCGGTCGAGGGCGCCTCGGGTTGCCGGAAAACGAGCGAGTACTGGAGTCCGCTGTCGAGCGTGATGACGAATCCCGATCTCAACGGATCGCCGGCTTGACTGACCGGTCCGGAGACGAGGATCGAGCCGACGCGCAAATCCAAGCGTTGACCTTCGCGCGACGTGACGGCGCGGCCTGCACGCTCGAGCATGTCGGCGAGCAGTTGAGCTTCGCGCGCGCGCAGCTCGAGCATAGCTCGGACCGGTGTGAGCCACGGCGACGCGAGCGCCGTGTCGAACGCGCGCCTCACATCCCCGTATCGCCGCAGTTTCCAGCCTGTTTCCTGCTCCTTTTCAAGTTCCGCGAGTCCCTTCGACGCGTCTTCGAGCGCCAATTGCCGCTCGAGCTCATTGAGCTCGCTCTCGCCCTTCGACAACGCTTCGTAGCCGAGGTGCAGCAGCCCGACCGGCATCTCGTCGAGCTTGACGCCGCGCGTCTCGAGCTGCACGAGCACGTCGGTTCGCAGTCTTCCGGCTGCGTCGACGAGCGAGCGAGCCGTCAGTTCACTGCGCAACGCCTGCATGCGTTCGTCCACGAACTGAACGATCAGTGCGTCGACGGCACTCCAACGGGACTCGAGTTCCGTACGCAGCGGCGCGACACGCGCGGACAAGAAGCGCGCGACCGCGTCGTTCAATTCGGCATCCGTTAGCCCTTCGCGACGTGCCGGCACGCGTTGGATCCAAGCGCGCGCTTCGGTCGTCAAAAGAGCGCGCGCTTTGCGCCAATCGCCGGCACTTGCCGCTTGCTCGACCTGCGGCGTGATGTCGTCGCGCAAGTGCACTGCGAGCGCATCTTCGAATGCGGACACAGCAGCCGCACGCTCCTGGCGCACGAGGATTTCCTGACTCGCTACCCAGCCGTCGAACGACTGCACCAACTCGTCGGGCAACCTCGCCGATCCGATGCGCGCGCGGAGTCCGGACGCAAGTGCCGCCTTCGCACCCGTCGCTGCATCGGCGAAGCGTCGCTCAGCGACGAGTTTCGCGATGCGCTCCTCGGCCTCGCGACGGTACGCGTTGACCTCACCACGCAAACGGCGTTCGAGTTCGGCGCGAATCGGCGCGAGTCGTTCACTCTCGTCCGGTTCGAGTGCACGAGTACGCAAGAGAACGTCCGCGCGCTCGAGCGCAGAACTCAGGCCCGTGCGCGGTCCGCTCAGCGCGGCCTCCATCGCGGCGACCTCGTCGTTCGCCCCCGAACGCGCACCGTTCGTAGTGGCATTCAATTTCGAATCGGAACCGCGCGTCATGAGCCACGCGAGCGCCGTGCTGACGAGGACGACGAGCAGCACGGAGGTCGCGATCGGGACAATACGGCGACCGCGCGAGCGGAGCGGTTCGAGTGCACCGCGCTTCACCGCCGGTGCGCGCCTTTCCCGCAGTTTTTCGAGGTCCGCGAGCAATTCGGCCGGCGTCGCGTAACGCTTCGAGCGATCGCGAGTGAGGCACTTGCGCAAGACGAGAACGAAGCCCGACGTCAGCGCCGGCGCGAACTCGCGCGGATCGGGCACGGGTTCGTACAAGACTGACGAGAGGATCTCGGCGACCGAATCACCTGCGAACGGCGGGCGTCCGCACACCGCGTGGTACAGCGTCGCGCCGAGCGACCACAGATCGCTCTGCGTGTCGGCCGCCGAAGGATCGCGCGCTTGTTCCGGTGAGATGTAGTGCGGCGTACCGAGCGTCGCACCGCTCTTCGTGATCGAAGGATCGTCGTCCGCGAACGCCAAGCCGAGATCGACGATGAGCGCTCGACCGCCACGCTCGACCAAGATGTTCGCGGGCTTCACGTCGCGGTGCACGACGCCGCGCTCGAACGCGTGCTGCAGCGCTTCGACGAGCGGAATGAACAGTCGCAACGCTTCGCGTTCGTTCAGCGGACGCTCGCGGATCTTTTCGAGCAGCGACACGCCGTCGACGAGCTCCATCGCGTACCACCACATGCCGTCGACTTCGCCCATGTCGAAGGCCGAGATGATGTGCGGGTGCGCCAACCGCGCCGTTGCGCGAGCCTCGCGTTGCAGCCGTCGTTCAGCACCTTTCGCGCCGACGAGTTCGGGATGCAACACCTTCAAGGCGACCTCGCGGTCGACGGAAGCTTGCCGCGCGCGGTAGACCGTGCCCGTCGCGCCGCGACCGAGCACGCCTTCGATGCGATAACCCGGAACCCGCGGGTCGCCGCGTCTCATTTCTTCGCGATCCATGTCCTCCACGCTCGATCGGCTTCTTTGGCTCCCATGCCGGAGGCCGATTGGAACGCCTCTTCGTAAACAGCGTCGCGAGCGGCCTGCGCGAGCAGCACTCGCACTGGAGGCGTTGGCGCCTTGCGTCGCAGGACATCGTGGAAACGGCGCAAGGCGCCGTCACCTCGCGATTCGATCCAAGCGACGATCGCCATCGACGCAGTGATGTCCGCTGCCTGCATGTCGGCGAACTCGAGTGTCGCGATCACGTCGAACGACGAGACCTCCGCGATCTTCGCGCTCAGCGCCGCTTGCCACGAACCGCCGTGGAGCGCGATGTCGTCGATCTCGACGATCGGCCGATCGGCGGCTGCGCTGCGCGGTTCGGGTGCTCCGCGTCGGACGGGCCCACCGGTCGAAGGCGCCTTCGGATTCGACGACCGCTTCGGAGCTTGGCACAGAACCGCATTGTTGCCGTGGCTCTTGAACTCGAAGATGGCCGCGACGCCCTCTTCGAACCATGCCGGCAACATCCGCCGGTCGTAGTTCAGCCGATTGACGAGCAGATGTCCGAAGTGATGCAGGTCGTGTCCCCGCAGCTCGGTCACGTGACGATTGAAGCGACGCGCCGAGGACAGCGGGGACGGATCCCACCACATGAATCCGTGCGAGAACTTCACGGCTTCGGCCCAGTCGCGCGTGCCTGACTTGGCGCGGCCCGCGAGGTGCTCGCACGTCGCGATGTACGAAACGTCCGTGTCGAACATGTAGAACTCGGCCAGTCGGTCGCCGAACAGTGTGATCCCAGGCGCGGATTGGAATTGCGTGTCGAACCAAGTCCGACCGACCTTCATCAGACCGGCGATGAGTGCCAGCTCTTCCGCAGGTTGCGGCCCGCACAAGAGGGCGTCTTCGGTCACGAGTTTCTCGAACGTGATGCCTGCGAACTTCTCGACGACGGCGGCGTTCGTGCGCGCGATCGCTTCTGCGCGCGGCAACCAGCGGCCTTCGAATTCCTCGAGTCCGAGTTGGCGTTGCGCATCCGCGAATGGGATCCACTTTCCGTCGACCAACACTTCGTTCTTCACGAGGTGCTCTTTTTCGTCGGGTGTGACCCAGCGGCCTTCGTGTTCGACGAGACCGCGCGCGAGTTGATCGCTGACCGCGTCTTGCGCTGCACGTTTGTCGCGCTCGGCCGTTGTCATCCACTCGTTCTTGTAGAGCACGTGCCCGAGTGCTCTGTGAGCGAGCTCGTGCTTCGGATCGATGGCGACGGCACGCAACAGACAGCGCTTCGCTTCTTTCGTCATGCCCTTGGCGCGCGCCCACTCCGTGAGCTGGAAAAAGTCGTCCGCGCTCTTCGCCGCCTTTTCGCGCTCGGCGAATTCCTGCCAGCGCGTCTTGCCGCGTTCGATCGCCGTGATGTCGGCGCGTGCAAACGAGAATTCTCCGAACTCCGTCTTGATCGAGATCTTGCCGTCCTTCTCGGAGGTGATCGTGCCTTCGATCTTGCGCCCGTCTTTGTGCGTCAATACATCGGCGTGTGCGATCGATGCGAACGCGACGAGAACCAGCCCCAAGGCGAAGGGGATTTTCGACATAGGATGCCCCACCCTACCGACGCTTCGTGCGCCTGACTACCGACCGGCCTCGAACGTAGCGGCTGGATCGTCGAGCGAGTCGGCGTCGACGCCCTCGTCGAGCTCCTCACCGGCATGCGTGCGCTTCGCACCTTGCGGCCGGTACTTGTCGATCTTGCGCTGCAGTGCGAAGCGGCTGATTCCGAGCTCGTTCGCGGCTTTGCTCTTGTTCCCGCCGGCTGCGGCCAGAGCGGCTTCGATCGAGCGCTTTTCGAGATCGGCCACGGCCGAGCGAATGTCCTGCGCATCGCCGAGCACGACACCGCCGACGGAGCCGACGCGCAGGCTCTTCTTCTCGAGGACGCTCGGCGACAAGAGATCGAGGCGCACTTCGTCCTGCGCGAGCACGACGAGTCGGCGCATCTCGTTCTCGAGTTCGCGCACGTTGCCCGACCAGTCGTGTGCGACGAGTGCCGCGACGACTTCGTGCGGGAGGATCGGCACCGGTCGACCGGCTTCGCGCGCAGCACGAGCGAGCAGAGCTTCGGCGAGCAACGGGATGTCCTCGCGCCGTTCGCGGAGCGCCGGCAGGCGCACGTTCAGGACGTTGACGCGGTAGTACAAGTCCTCGCGGAAGGTGCTGTCGCGCACCATCGACTCGAGGTTTCTGTGGCTCGCTGCGAGCAAGCGCACGTTGACTTGGATGCGCTGGTCCGAACCCACCGGACGGAACTCGCCTTCCTGCAGGACGCGCAACAACTTCTTCTGCATCTCGGCGCTCATGTCGCCGATCTCGTCGAGGAAGAGCGTGCCCCCGTCGGCTTGCTCGAGCAGACCCTTCTTCTGTTTGTGCGCACCGGTGAACGCGCCGCGTGCGTGACCGAACAGTTCGCTCTCGAGCAACGTGTCGGGCAGCGCCGCGCAATTTTCGGTGACGAACGGTTTCGCGGCGCGCGGGCCGTTGAAGTGGATCGCGCGCGCGATCAGTTCCTTGCCCGTGCCCGACTCGCCGGAGATGAGCACCGGCAGTTCGCTCTCGATGATGCGGTCGAGCGACTGGAACACGCGCCGCATGCCTTCGGACGCACCGACGATGGCTGTGTAGTCGTAACGACCGCGCTCGCGCCCCAGTTCGGCGCGCACGACGGCCAGCTCCGAGTCGCGATCGCGCACTTTGCGGCCCAATTGCTCGTTCAAGCGCTCGATCTGGCGGCGCGAAGTGTCGAGTTTTTGATTCTGATCGCGCAGCGCGTTGACGCGGCGCGAATTCAACAGCGCCATGGCCGACATGTTCGCGAAGAGCTCCGCGAGCTCGAGATCGGCGGCGGTGAAAGCGGCTTGCTGCAGGCGATTGTCGACGTACAGAACGCCCTCGACGCGCTCTTCGATCTTGATCGGCAGACACATGACGGAGCGCAGACGCAGATCACCGACGCTGGCCATGCCGCTGAAACGATCGTCGCGCCCCGCGTCGACCGACAAGAGCGCGCGCCCCGTGCCGAAGACTTGATTCGCGATACCGAGCGACATGCGCGACTGCGGCACGGCGATGTCGGCGTGATCGAAGCTGCGTGCGACGCGCACACCGCCGAGCGCCGGTTTGGTGCGCGTGTCGGTGGGGACCGATTCACCGGTCGAGTCCTTCTCGGCGAGCAGCAAGAAACCCCGCTCACCGCCGACGAGCGAGATGGCGCTGTCGACGATCGAGCGCAAGAGCGCGTTCAATTCCGTCTCGCGCAAGATGTCGCGCGAGATGCGCGCGAAAGCCCGCAAGTTTTCGCGCTCCGCTCGTGCATCACCCGACAACGTGCGCAATCCGACGTCGCCAAAATCCGCCTCGGGCTCGATCGGTTGCGTCTCGCCGGTGTGGTCTTCGATGTCGGGCCGCTCGAGTTCGATCGCGATGCGCACGGCGCCGATCTGGATCTTGTCGCGCTCTTCGATACGCTTCTTACCGATGCGCTCACCGTTGACGTACGTGCCGTTCGCAGAGCCGAGATCGACCACGAAGACGCCTTCGGAACTCGACTCGATGCGACAGTGATGTCGCGACACGAGACCGCTCGTGAGGCGCACGTCGTTGTCGACCGCGCGACCGATCGTGATGACCGGGCGATCGACTTGGAGCTCGGAACTGGTGCCTTCCTCGAGGACGCTGAGTTTCATGTTCGAACCACGCAATGGGGACGGAGCGTCAGGGGTGAGGGGAGGCGGCGACGGACAGTGTGTGAAAACGCACGGAGCCTCCTCTACCCTGGTGCCGAACGTTCGTTTTCCGCACACTACACCGAACGGGCCTTTTCAGGAGCCTGACGATGGGATCTAAACCCTGGTACGACAAAGGCTTGCGCTTTGAGTGCACACAGTGCGGAAACTGTTGCAGGAACCACGGAGCGTATGCCTACGTGTACGTTTCCGATCGCGAGGTGGCTGCGATCGCACAGCACCTGGCGCTCACGCAGGCCGATTTCCTGGCCCGTTACTGCGTGATCGACGACGGTTGGACGGTGCTGCGGATGGATGCGCCAGCGTGTCCGTTCCTCTCGAGCGACAACCGCTGCGGCATCTATCCCGTGCGTCCGAAGCAATGCGCGACGTGGCCGTTTTGGAAAGAGAACTTGGTCGAGCGCGTGTGGCACGGCGAGGTCGCGGACGGTTGCCCTGGGATCGGCAAGGGTGCGCTCGTGGAGGCGGAAACGGTCGAGCGACTGGCGCGCGAGACGGAGCAAGAGCTCGAGTGACGGTTTTCATCGGACGACGCTCTCCGCCTCACTCGTCAATCAGCCGTGGAAGCCTTCGCTGCGCTCGCGGATCGGCGCGCGTGACGACGCAAATGTCTGCCGATTCAACTTGGCATCGGGACCATTGACGGCATCTAGTGCTGTTAGGCACTAGACCCAGTGCCGATCCTTGGAGGCGTTCTGCAATCTATTCACGGCGTGAATGATAATCATGCACGTTGTGAATGACTCTGCGGTTGCGCCGCTAACCGGAGTACGAGTTCAGGGCAGGACCCTGGCGATCGCGAGAAGAGAAATCGAAAGCAAAGCGTTCTCTGAAACAGAACCCAGGAGCCAACAGATTCATCCACCAGCGACCAGGGCGGTAGTGAAACCGGAATGAGAGAAGGATTTTTGCACCATGACGACACCCTCTTTCGGTTCGTGAACCTTGGGACGGCGATCGCCAGAGAGACCCTGCCACGCACGGACTCGTGCCCTGAACTCGTGGTTCCAAAAATACGAAATCCTCACCGCCCACTGAACCGCGGTTTGCGTTTCTCGGCGAAAGCGGCCAGGGCTTCGAGGCGATCTTGGGTCGGCAGCACGCGTTCGTAACAGCGCGCTTCCACCTCGAGACCGCGATCCATCGGCAGATCGCAGCCTTCGTCGATCGCAGACTTCGCCGCGCGCACGGCAATCGGACCGTTGTCGGCGATCGAGCGGGCCAGCTCGCGCGCGCACTCGGCGAGCCCGCCGACGGGCGCGATGCGATTCACGAGACCGATGCGTTCGGCCTCGACGCAATCGATCTTGCGGCCGGTGAGGATCAAATCTTTCGCGCGCGAGCGACCGATCAAACGCGGTAGACGTTGCGTTCCACCGGCACCGGGAATGATCGCGAGCGTCGTCTCGGTCAAACCGAACTGCGCGTGCGGTGCGGCGACGCGCAGATCGCACGCGAGCAACAATTCCATTCCGCCGCCGAACGCGAAGCCGTTCACCACCGCGATCGTCGGCTGCGGCAGTGCTTCGACGTCGTCCATCGTGCGGCGGATGTTCTTCACGAACTCCGGGACGCGTTCCTTCGGCATCGTTTTGCGTTCCTTCAAATCCGCGCCTGCGCAGAAGCTCTTTTCGCCGGCGCCGGTCAACAGGATCGCGCGGATCGACAGGTCTTCGCCGAGCCATTCGCAGAGCGAGCGCAGGCGCTTGAGCGTCGGGAACGACAGACAGTTCATCACCTCCGGCCGTTCGATCGTGAGCCACACGATGTCGTCTTCGCGACGCGTCGTGACCAGCTCTTCTTGATCGGGGACATCGGAGGGAAACTCGGAATCGACTTTGGACATGGAATTCTCGGGGGGCTTGAGCGCGATCCTACTGGGCTCTGGACATGAGTTCGAATGCGACATCGGCGACGCGCGCGGGATCGATGCGGCGCATGCACTGGTGGTACTCGTCCAACTCGAGGCGGCAGAGTTCTTCGTGGCACGGGCCGCACTCGACGTCGACGCGCACGATTCGAACGCTGGATCGATGATCGGCCGTGTGTCGCGGATCGGTCGGGCCGTGGAGCACGACGAGTGGAACTCGGTGCGCCGCAGTCGCCAAATGACGCGAGCCTCCATCGGTGACGAGTGCGACACGGGCGAAACCGTGAGCCGCGATCGTCTCGACGATGTCGAGCGCTGGATCGGTGAGCAGCACGACGCCTGGACAGCGAGTCGCAACACTGCGGGCGTGCGCTTCCTCGCCGGGCGCGCAGACGAGCACGATTGGAGGAGAGCCTCGCGCCACGAGCGCATGCACGATCGCGATCAGCATCTCGATCGGAGCGCCCTTCGCCGAATCGGGTCGGGCCCCCGCGTGCACGAAAACGGCTGTATTCGCAGCAGAAATGCCGTGAAGGCTGAGTCGATCGGCGACGTGCGCGGCGATTTCGGCGCTCACGGTGATACGCGGCTCACGGTCGATCACGACGAGACCGGCGAGCGCGGCGAGTTCGACACAAGCGGATCCGAAAGGACGAGGTAAGCGTCTCGCTCCGCTGCCGACACGACCGACACCGAGCGGATTCGCGCCGCGCTCGAGTGCCGGTGTCAGGGCTGTCGTGAGCAAGACGGAACGGGCCCCGCTCGCGAAGCCGATCCGTTCCGGAATGCCGGCGCGTACGGCCGCCCAAGCTCCTCGCCACGAACCGTCGAGCAACAGCGCGACATCGTGACCGCGCCAATCTTCGACGCGCGGATCGCCGCCGCGTTCGAGCGCGACGTAGCGCGCATGCGACGTCACGAACAAGTCGGCGAAACGCTTCGATCCGACGAGCGTGACACGCGCGTGCGTCGCGAGCAGCGCTCGCACGACAGGCTCGACCATCACGCAGTCGCCGAGCCACGCGGGCAGTCGCACGATCACGCGACGGTTCGAGGCGAGCGCACGTGTCATCGTGCAGTGGTCGCACGCGACAGGACTTCGCGAACGGCATCGACGACACGCTGCGTCCCGATCTCGCTCATGCAGCGATGATGGGCGAGCGGGCAGACGCGCTGCAGACAGGGCGAACACTCGAGCCCTTCGACGCGCACGATCGACACGAGCGCTAGCGAGCTGGCCGTCAACTCCGGGGAATTGGGGCCCATCACTGAAACGCACGGCACGTCGAACGCGGCTGCGTACCAGCGAGGCCCGGAATCACCGACGAGCAGCAATCGGCTCGATTTCACGAGCGCTTTCAAGCCTTCGAGATCGCGCTGTTCGCGCGCGAGCGACACGACGCCCGATTTCGAAGCAGAGGATACGGCGTCCATCAGTGCTTCCTCGCCGGGTCCGCCGGTGACGACCCCGCGCCAACCGTGCTCGGCATGCACAGCGTCCAAACTCTCGGCGAAACGCGTCGGATTCCACAACTTCGCGGCCCCGAACGCGGCACCGGGACAACACACGACGTAGTCGCCGACGACACCGAGCCGTCGCAGTCGATCGCGCTCGCGCTCGACGATTTCGTCGCGCACGCAGAGTCGCGGATGCAGATCGGGCACGAGAACGCCGAGCAATCCGGCCACGTCGCGCATCAGGTGCGCGCTCGGAATCGGCACGCGCCGACCGCCGATCGACGGCGGGACGACGGCGTGCGTGAGCAAGAATCGTCGTCCCGACAAAGCGGAACCTGCACGAATGCGCACGCCTGCTCGACGAGCTCTCCACGCAGCACCGAACGAGTTCGAGAGCAACATCACGGCGTCGACGCCGAGGTCGCGGTACGCAGAAACCTCGTCGGCATCGCTCGCAATCGCTCGCACGTGCGCTGCGCACGGACCGTCGGACAAGATTGCTGCCAGATGTTCGCGCACGACGATCGACACGGATGTGAATCGCTCGCAACGAATCGCGTTCTCGAAGATCGGCGTCGCCATGACGAGATCCCCCACCCAATTCGGGGCACGTATCGCGAGATGACTCGCGTCGTGGACACGGCTCGC